>JBKPKI010000076.1:0-1327 GCA_046731055.1 Actinomycetota bacterium
TACCAGGCGGAGATCGACTCAGCATGCGAGCTCATCGACTTCTGGCGGATCAACGCCTACTTCGCGCGGCAGATCCTCGCGGACCAGCCACCGCTCAACGCCAAGGGGGTCTGGAACCGGACCGACCACCGGCCGCTGGAAGGGTTCGTCTACGCGATCACGCCCTTCAACTTCACGGCGATTGCCGGCAACCTGCCGACGGCGCCCGCGCTTATGGGTAACACCGTGGTGTGGAAGCCGTCCCCGACCCAGAACCTCGCGGCGCAGCTGACCATGGAGCTGCTCGAGGATGCGGGCCTGCCGCCGGGCGTGGTCAACCTCGTCACCGGTGACGGACTCGAGGTGTCCAAGGTCGCGCTGGCCGACCCTGATCTGGCGGGCGTGCACTTCACCGGTTCGACGCCGACGTTCCAGCGCCTCTGGCGCGAGGTGGCGGAGAACCTGTCGCGCTACCGCGGATATCCGCGGCTGGTCGGCGAGACCGGGGGCAAGGACTTCGTCGTCGCCCATCCATCCGCGGACCCGGACGTGCTGCGGACTGCCCTGATCCGAGGAGCCTTCGAGTACCAGGGCCAGAAGTGCTCGGCCGCCTCACGCGCCTATGTTCCGTCGTCGGTGTGGAAGACCATCCGCGACGACCTGGTGGACATCACCAACGCGCTGCCGCAAGGGGACGTCACCGATTTCTCCAACTTCATGGGTGCGGTCATCGACGAGCGGTCGTTCGCCAAGAACGCTGCCGCCATCGACCGGGCCCGGTCGGCCCCCGGCATGCAGGTCATCGCCGGCGGCACCTACGACGACGAGGTGGGCTGGTTCGTGCGGCCGACCGTACTCGAGTCCAGCGACCCGACGGACGAGGCGTTCCGGACCGAGTACTTCGGACCGATCCTGTCCGTCCACGTTTTCGCGGATGACGACTTCGACGCGGCCGTCGACCAGATGGAGTCGTTCGCCGACTACGCGCTGACCGGGTCGATCATCGCCCAGGACCGCGGCGCCATCGCGGCGGCGACGGAGCGACTGCGCTTCACGGCCGGCAACTTCTACATCAACGACAAGCCGACGGGCGCCGTCGTCGGGCAGCAGCCGTTCGGCGGCGGCCGCGCGTCCGGGACCAACGACAAGGCGGGCGCCGCGCAGAACCTGCTGCGGTGGACCAGCGCCCGCTCCATCAAAGAGACGTTCGTGCCGCCGACGTCGCACGTATACCCCCACATGGGCTGAGTGATCGAAACGCACTGCGGCACCGGCACTGTTCGGTGGAGAGCAGAGCGAGTGCTAGAGCGCTCGGATATACCTCCACCCGGAGATGGGGGTCAGCGCC
>JBKPKI010000077.1:0-1731 GCA_046731055.1 Actinomycetota bacterium
CCCGTATTGACTAAGTCACTAAATCAGGTTAGCGTCGTTCGAACCCCCGGGTGACGGGCACCCGGATCCACGCTGGGAGAGACCAATGCCTCGGATCAACGTCAACGAGTTCAGTGCACAGGCTGGCGGCCTGGCCTATCGGGCGAACCAGGTTCGCACCGACCCTGCGGTGGTGAAGGCAGCCAAGGACGCTTGGGAAGACGTCAAAGACGCCCGCCACTCTTGCACCGTCCTCGCCCGAGAAGCCAACGCCGCCTGGCAGCGCACCCGCACACCGGACGCGCACCGCGCAGACCCCACCCCCGGTCTCGCGAAGGACCGGACCGAGGTCCCGTCTACTGTCGACACCACGTCAGCGTCCGGCTACTAAGCCCGAGGGGCCCGCGCTGATGTGCCGCGGGGACATCTCCCGTTGAAGTAACTGAACCCGTCGCTTCATGATCGCGCCCCTGATGCGACGGACTAGGACTGGGCCGCCAGGGCAAACGGCAGGACGGCGTCGGCCCCGGCCTGACGGAGGGTACGCGCGGCCACGGTCATCGTCCATCGCGAGTCGACGAGGTCGTCGACGAGAAGCACCGGACCCGACGCCTCGGCCAGCGTGGCGGTCAGCGATGTCCCCGCGGCGAACCGGTCCCACAGCCCGGCGAGCCGGAAGGCGCTGTTCCCGCCCGGCTCCCCGCTCGGACCGCCGGCGAGGATGTCAAGCGTGCCGAAGAACGGGAGCCGCCCGATCGAGGCGAGCCCTTCCCCGACCGACGCCACCAGCTGCGGCCGCCGGCGCGACGGCATCGCCACGACGCCGACGGGCCGCTCTTCCCAGTCCCACTCCCGTAACACGGCCACGCAGGCACGCAGCAGGTCCTCCGAGGCCGGCGCGTCCTCCGCCAGGACGCTCCTCAACCGCTGACCCCACCCCAGGTCGGTGAGCCGCGCCACCGCCCGACCCGGCCGCATGGCGTCGTCGGCCGAGAGCCGACCGGACACCGGAACGCCGAGCCGCGACATCGCCGTCGGCCACTGCCCGCGGGGCTCGATCTCGACGCCGACGCGCGACAGCTGCTCCCGGGCGACATTCACCGCAGCCGACGGAAGGGCGGCGTCGAACCACGGTCCGGCACAACGGTCGCACCGGCCGCACGGCGCCGCCGTCTCGTCGTCGAGGGCTTGCTGCAGGAACTTCATCCGGCAGCCGTCGCCGCGTTCGTAGTCGAGCATCAGACCCTGCTCGCGGTCGCGCGCTGCGGCGACCCGTGCATACCGGTCCTGGTCGTACTCCCACGGCTTGCCGGTCGACGCCCAACCGCCGCTCACCCTCATCACGGCCCCGTCGACGTCGAGCACCTTCAGCAGCAGCTCGAGCCGGGTCCGCCGGATGTCGACGGCCGCCTCCAAGGCCGGTGTCGACAGAGGGCGGTCGGACTCGGCCAAAGCGGTCAGGACCGCGTCGGCCTGCTCCTGTCGAGGCATTGACGCCGAGGCGAAGTACCGCCAGATGTCGCGGTCCTCGGGACCCGGGAGCAGCAACACGTCGGCCCGCTCAGTGGCGCGGCCGGCCCGGCCGACCTGTTGGTAGTACGCGACCGGCGACGACGGTGCGCCGAGATGGAGGACGAACCCAAGATCCGGCTTGTCGAACCCCATGCCCAACGCACTAGTCGCCACGAGCGCCTTGATCGCGTTGTGCCGCAACGCTTCTTCGAGCCGCAGTCGGTCGGCGGGGTCCGTGCG
>JBKPKI010000078.1:0-2493 GCA_046731055.1 Actinomycetota bacterium
TAACAGGTGACGGTCGTGCAAGGGAGGTTGACCGGTGCCGCTGTCCGAACACGAGCAGAAGGTGCTCCAAGCCATGGAGCAGGCTCTGTATGCCGAGGACCCCCGCTTCGCCACTCACATCACCAACCACGGCCTGCATCCAGGCAAGCGCCGCATCATCGTCGGTGTCCTCGGCGTCGTCGTCGGACTCGCACTCGTCCTCCTCGCTGCGTTCAACGCACTGATCTGGCTCGGCGCCATCGGCTTCGCTCTGATGGTTGCCGGCGGTGCCTGGGCGTTCACGCCCGCGAAGAAGTCCGTCCTCGGTGCAGTCGGTCCCGACGGCGCGGTCCGTCGCACGGTGTCCGGTGAGACGGGCAAGTCCGGCCCCAAGTCGGGCGGGTTCATGCAGCGTCTCGAAGAGCGCTGGGACCGGCGTCGCCGCGACGACTGGTGACCCGCCGCTCCTGAGGCACGACGTCCGCACGGCTCGAGATCCTCGGGCCGTGCCTTCTATATCAGGGCGCCTGACTTGCGAGCCGGGAAACGGTCAGCGTCAGGTGGGGATGCCCAGCCGCCACACGCCGAGCAGCCAGATCAGGACGATGGTGAATCCGGCGACCAGCTCGATGCCCATCGACAGCGCGACCGCCTTGAGCGCGTGCCGCGTCGACCGCCAGGCCGACCCCGACTCTCGGTGGCGGCCCATCTCGACGAGGAACACGCCCAGCACGAATCCGAGCAGCGCGCCCACCACGGGGATGACAAAGAACCCCACGATGGCCAGGAGCACCGCGAGCAGCAGGGTCGACGTGCGCACTCCGGCGTCCTTGAGCCGGCGCCCCGGGACGAGGTACTGCGTGACGATCCCCGCCGCATACACGATCCCGCAGAGGGCGAACACCGCCCACGCCCAGCGGTTGGGGTGGTCGTAGGCCCACAGCCCGGTGGCCAGCCACACCAACAACAGGCCCGGCACCACGGGGACGACGATCCCAACCAGGCCGACGAGCATGAGCAGGCCCGTCACGATGACCGTGATCATCGGACGGGCCTGATGTTCAGGGGAACCGGACGAGCCGTGTCGGTCACGCCAGGACTCTACGCAGGGGCTCAGCCGAGGACGTCCTCCTCAATGAGCCGGTCGGTCTCGTCGTGGATCTCGCTCGCGCGCGCCTGCAACTGGGGCAGGTGCTGGCGGCCGTGGTGGGCGCAGAAGAGCAGCTCACCGCCGCCGACAAGGCGGGCGCGAATATAGGCCTGGGCGCCACAGCGGTCGCAACGATCCGCTGCGCTGAGGCTCGGGGCCAGTGTTGCGTTCACGTCTGCCTTCTCTCTGGGTTCGGGGTGACGGCCTCGGGTGTGCGACCGTCGTCATCTGGGATGACGTCCCCGTTGACGTCGACCGGGCGTCGCTGGTGGCCACGTCCGGTACTCCGCTTTCAACAGTCAAGCACGTGCCGTGCTTCCCACTCGGTATTCACCCGTCCTGCCGTCCGGGATGCGCCGAACCGTGATGCTGTTGTGAGGGATTCGTCACACTGGTGATACCGATCTCCGGGGAAACCCGCTCAGTCCCGCAGCAAGAGGCCAGAGTCGCCGAACTCGTGCCACGCATACCCGTGCGCGACGGCGGCGTCGTATGCGCGTTGGGTCAGCTCGGGTCCGGCCACGGCCTCGACGAGCAACAGGTGCGACGCCTCGGGGTTGTGCCACCCGGTCAGCAGCCCGTCGACCACCCGGACCGGCCGATCCGGCCCGATGACGAGGTCGGTCCAGCCGGAAACCGCGCCGACGATGCCGTTCGGTGAGGTCGCCGACTCGATGGCCCGGGTCGCGGTGGTCCCGACCGCGATCACCCGTCCGCCCCGAGCGCGCGCGGCGTTCACCAACGCGGCCGTGTCCCGGGTCACCTGGAACCGCTCGGGCTGGGGCGACTCGCCCGCGTCCTGCGACGACACGCCGGTGTGGAGCAGGACCGGAGCGACGAGCACCCCGGACCGAACCAGGCGCGTGACCAGCCGGTTCGTGAACGGCCGTCCCGCGCTCGGCATCTCGGCGCTGCCGGGGTCGAGGGAGAAGACCGTCTGGTAGTCGCGCAACGGGTATCGCCGGTCGAGGTACCCGTAGGCGATCGGCCGACCGACGCGGCGCAGGAGTCCGGCCAGGTCGCCGCTCACCGAGGCGCGCCAGAGTCGGTTTCCCGCCCCGGTGGGCGAGGACGCACCGTTCGGGTACGCGTCGAGCAGCCTCGCGACGACGCCTTCCCCGACGTGCACCTCCTCTTCGGAGCGACCGTCCAGGACCGGGCGGGCCGCGGCCGGCGGGCTGCGCAGCTCCACAACCCATGTCCCGTCCTCCAGCGGGGTGGCCAGGTGGACGACGAGGTCACCGTGCCGCGGCGACCACGCGTCGACCTGCCGCGGGACCGTTCCCGATGTGTTGACGACGAGGACGTCCCCCCGATAAAGGAACCGGCCGATGTCACGGAACTGGACATGGTCAAGACCGCCC
>JBKPKI010000079.1:0-33137 GCA_046731055.1 Actinomycetota bacterium
GCCGGCGGAGCGATGCGATCTCGACCACGACATCCCGTGGCCGAGTGGCCCGACGGCGATTACGAATCTGTCGCGCAAGCACCGACGGCATCACAACCACAAGACCCGCGGCACCTGGAGGGCGACCACTGCGGACGACGGGGCCATCACCTGGCGGACCCGTGCGAAACGTCGCTACGCCACCCATCCGCGCGGCGATCTCGATCCGCTGTCCAAGCCGGTCACCGAACAGGACATCGAACGAGCCCTCGCCGAGGACCCACCGCCGTTCTCACGTGCGAGTGTCGCGTGGCGCATCAGCTCCGCCCGGCCCACCCCCGAAAACCGCATCTCACGGATCGGCGCGTCCCGAACCGTCAGTGGCCCGCCGATAAACTGGGCGTTCCGTCGTCGCCGTGAGGAAGCAGTCCGCAGTGAGCTTGGTCGTGCAGAAGTACGGCGGCTCCTCCGTGGCCGACGCCGACAGCATCAAGCGGGTCGCCCACCGAATCGTCGAGGCGCGCAAGGGCGGCCACTCGGTATGCGTCGTCGTCTCAGCCATGGGCGACACGACCGATGAGCTCCTCGACCTCGCGAACCAGGTCACCCCGCTGCCGCCCGGCCGGGAGCTCGACATGCTTCTCACCAGCGGAGAGCGCATCTCGATGGCGCTGCTGGCCATGGCCATCGCCAACCTCGGACACGAGGCGCGGTCCTTCACAGGCAGCCAGGCCGGCGTCATCACCGACGCGGTCCACGGTAAGGCCCGCATCATCGACGTCACCCCCGGCCGGATCCAGACCGCCCTCGACGCCGGGCACATTGCCATCGTCGCCGGGTTCCAGGGCGTCAGCCTGGACACCAAGGACATCACCACGCTGGGTCGCGGCGGCTCCGACACCACCGCGGTCGCCCTGGCCGCCGCTCTCAACGCCGACGTGTGCGAGATCTACAGCGACGTCGACGGTGTCTTCACGGCGGACCCGCGCATCGTGTCCAGCGCAAGGAAGATCCACCATCTCAGCAACGAGGAGATGCTCGAGATGGCGGCCTGCGGAGCGAAGATCCTCCACCTGCGCTGCGTCGAGTACGCCCGCCGCTTCGACATGCCGATCCACGTCCGCTCCTCGTTCTCCCCGCAGGAGGGCACCTGGATCACCGACAAGCCCCAGCCGGGCCCGGAAGGAGAGACCGTGGAAGCGCCGATCATCGCCGGCGTCGCGCACGACCGCAGCGAGGCCAAGATCACGGTGGTCGGCGTGCCCGACCGAGCCGGCATGGCCGCGGAGATCTTCCAGGCCGTGGCCCGCGCCGAGATCAACATCGACATGATCGTCCAGAACGTCTCCGCCTCCGAGACCGGCCTCACCGACATCTCCTTCACCCTGCCCAAGACCGATGGTCAGATCGGTATGCAGGCGCTGGCTCAGATCCAAAACCAGGTCGGTTTCGCGACCCTGCTCTACGACGACCACATCGGCAAGCTGTCGTTGATCGGGGCGGGTATGCGGTCCCATCCGGGCGTCTCGGCCACCCTCTTCCAGGCGCTCGCCGATGCCGGCATCAACATCGAGATGATCTCGACCTCCGAGATCCGCGTCTCGGTCGTTACCCGCGACGACCAGCTCGACGAGGCAGTCCGGGCGGTGCACACCGCCTTCGGACTCGACTCCTCCCAGGGCGAAGCCGTGGTCTACGGAGGTACCGGCAGATGAGTACGCGTAAGCCCACCCTCGCCCTCGTCGGTGCCACCGGCGCCGTCGGCACCGTGATGCGCCAGATCCTGTCCACGAGGGAGGACGTCTGGGGCGAGATCCGCCTCGTCGCCTCCGCACGGTCCGCCGGGCGCCTGCTCGAGGTCCGGGGCGAACAGGTGGCGGTCCAGACGCTCGCCCCGGACGTGTTCGACGGCGTCGACGTCGCCATGTTCGATGTCCCCGACGAGGTGTCCGCCGAGTGGGCGCCGATCGCCGCTGCGAAAGGCGTTGTCGTCGTTGACAACTCAGGATCGTTCCGGATGGATCCCGACGTCCCGTTGGTCGTGCCGGAGGTCAACGCCGAGGCCGCTGTGACCCGCCCCAAGGGCATCATCGCCAACCCCAACTGCACCACCCTGACGATGATGGACGCGCTGGGCGCGCTGCACCGCAGGTGGCAGCTGACCGAGCTCGTCGTCGCCTCCTACCAAGCGGCGTCCGGTGCTGGTCAGCCGGGCATCGACCGCCTTCACGACGAGCTCCAGGTCGTCGGCGGCAACCGCGAGCTCGGCGCTCAGGCCGGTGACGTCCGCCGGGAGATCCTCGACAAGCTCGGTCCCGATTCGCCCTTCCCCGCACCGCTGGCGATGAACGTCGTCCCGTGGGCCGGCTCCCTCAAGGAGGACGGCTGGTCGTCCGAAGAGCTCAAGGTCCGCAACGAGTCCCGCAAGATCCTCGACATCCCGGACCTCAAGGTGTCCGCCACGTGCGTCCGGGTCCCGGTCGTGACGACCCACTCGCTGGCCGTCCATGCGGTCTTCGCCGAGCCGGTCACCGTGGCCGCCGCGCGCCAGGCGCTCGAGGAGGCGCCGAGCGTCGTCGTGCTCGACGATCCCGCAGCCGGCGACTTCCCGACGCCGGCTGACGTCGTGGGCACCGACCCGACGTTCGTGGGCCGCCTCCGTCAGGCCCTCGACTTCCCCAATACGCTCGACCTCTTCGTCTGCGGCGACAACCTCCGCAAGGGGGCCGCGCTCAACACCGCGCAGATCGCCGAGCTGGTCGCGAAGGAGCTCACGACGCTCTGACTGCGACGGTACCGAAGCTCAGGACCCCGCGATCGTGACGACCGCTCGCACGCCAGGACCGGCGTCCTCCAGCAATACATGAGCACCATTGCGGCGCAACAGCTCTCGAGCGATGGCCAGCCCGAGGCCGGTACCACCACTGTCCCGGTCCCGCGCGTCATCCAACCGGGTGAACCGGTCGAAGACCCGCTCACGGTCGGTCTCAGGTATGCCAGTGCCGTCGTCGGTCACGATAAGACGGGATACGTCGTCGCTCACCTCGACCGCGACGTCCACTCGCGATGCGGCGTGCCGCACTGCGTTGTCGACGAGGTTGGTGAGCGCTCGGTAGAGCTCGTCGTACGAACCGCTGACGTGGCTCCGCTGCACAGGTGCCAGCAACTGCACGGGAACTCGCGCCGACGCATACCGGCCGGCCACGTCGTGGGCGAGCGCACCGAGGTCGACGGTCTCGGAGCGAGCCTCGGCGCGAGCGAGCTGCCCGTCGTCGGAACGCGCCAGGAGCAGCAGGTCCTCGACCAGCGAGGACAGGCGTCGGACCTCGGGGATGAGCTCGGCGGGCAGGCCGTTCCCGTCTCCGAGCCGCGCCGCGACCTCGAGCTGGGTGCGCATCGTCGCCAGAGGGCTGCGCAGCTCGTGCGCCGCGTCGGCGACGAAGGCCCGCTGCGTGCGCCGGGCCGACGCCACGCGGTCGAGCATCTCGTTGAGCGTCGTCGCCAGCGCCGCGATCTCGTCGCGGGTCGGCGGTACCGGCAGCCGCTCGTCCGTCGACGACCCGTCGATCCGCGAGGCGCCGCTGCGCAATTCCTCGACAGGGGCCAGCGCCGCGCCGATGACCCGCCAGGCGATCACCGCGCACACGACGAGTAACAGCGGGAAGACGACGAGCAGCAGGTTCCGCAGCGTCGTCGTGGCCGACTCCAGGTCGGCGGTCGGCAGGGCGGCGACCACTACGACGCGGTTGTTCGCCGGTCCGGCCTCGATGGCACTGACCTGAAGTCCGCCGGACATCCCGGACCGGTTGCCGGCCACGACGACGACGTCGCCGGCCAGCGCCTGGGCCCGCTCCTCGGGAGTGACCAACGGAGTGAGCCGGTCCGCGGTCAAGGAGGCGGTGACGACCCGGTTGTCCGCCGACAGCACCTGCACGACCTGCGCCCCGGAACCCGGCACGGGATCGGGAGTCTGGCCGGAGTTGACCAGAAGGGCGATCTCCCGCGCGCTCGCCAGCGCCTCGGACTGCACGGTCCGGGTCAAGGACGAGGCCAGAACCGCATACAGGATGACGCCACCGAGCACGAGTGCGCCGGCCACCCCGAGCACCCCGATGGCCATGAGCCGCCCGCGCAGGCTGATTCGCTCGAACCGCGAGAGCATCAGCCCGCGACCCGGTAGCCCACCCCGCGCACGGTCTCGATCCGCTCCCGGCCGAGCTTTCGCCGCAGGTATCCCACGTAGACCTCGACGACGTTCGCGTCGTCGCCGGACGCCCACACCCGGTCGAGCAGCTCCTCCTTGCCGACGACGGCGGGCGCCGCGCGGAGCAGGTGCTCGAGCAGTCGGAACTCCCGCGGCGACAGGTCGATCTCCGCGCCGTCGGCCTGAACGCGGTGCGTCGCGGGATCCAGGGTGACCCCACTCGCCTCGAGCACCGCCGGCCGCGGCGCCACGTCCCGCCGCACCAGCGACCGCAGCCGGGCCAACAGCACGACGAACGAGAACGGCTTGGTGAGGTAGTCGTCCGCGCCGTAGTCCAGCCCGTCGGCCACGTCGTGCTCCCCGTCCTTGGCCGAGAGCAGCAGCACCGGGACCCAGTTCTGCTCCTCCCGCAGCGTGCGGACCACGGAGTACCCGGACATGCCGGGCAGCATGATGTCGAGGACCACGACGTCGTATGCGCCGAACCGCGCCGCTTCCAGCCCCGCCAGCCCATCCGTGACGTGGTCGACGACGTACCCCTCGGCGCCGAGGCCGCGGACCAAAGCCGCCGCCATCCCGGGCTCGTCCTCGACGAGGAGCAGTCGCACGCCCTCACCCTGCCACGGCGGGTGACGGTGGCGCTCAGACCTCGCGCCGCTCCGGCGTCCACGCGCGGGACGCGACGGACAGGGCGTTCCACGCGTTGATGGTGACGATGAGCGACAGCAAAGCGCCGATCTCTTCCGGGTTGTAGTGGTCGGCGACCGCGTCGTATGCCTCCGCCGGGACGTGCGTATCGGCGACCAGGCTCACCGACTCCGTGAACGCGAAGGCGGCGCGCTCCTGGGCCGTGAAGAACGGGGCCTCGTGCCACACCGCCACCGCGGCAACCCGCTGCTCGCTTTCTCCGGCGGCCCGGGCGTCCCGGCTGTGCGTGTCCACGCAGTAGGCGCAGCCGTTGATCTGCGAGGCGCGAAGCCGCAGCAGATCGCGCAATCCCGGGTCGAACCCGACGTCGTCGAGCTGCCGGGTCGCGGCGTTGTCGAGGTGGGTCATCGCTTTGCTGAACGCTGCCGCGTGCCGGTCGACGTCGAGCCGGACCGGAACTGCCACCGGTGCCGTCGTTGTCGTCATGACCCTCACGGTAGGTGAGCAGCGGCTCGACGAAAGGACCAACTCGTGCGCAACTCAATGGACCAATTTGTCGCAGGGCCGTTCCGCAGTTTCATGGTGGTGTGCCCGATACCGACGACTGGACGAACGACGACCTCCGCCGCCTCGCCACCGAGGACGAGATCCACGTGTCGAGCATCCGACGGGACGGCACGGCGCGTAAGCCGGTCACCATGTGGATGGTCACCGAGGAAGGCCGAATGTACGTGCGGTCGGTCAACGGCACCGAGGGCGCGTGGTACCGGCATATCCGCGCCACCGACCGAGCCCAGGTGACCGCACGTGGGGTGGACGCCGAGGTCAGCGTCGAGGACGCGAGGGCTGATGCCGACCTCGCCAATCGGCTCGACACCGCATACCGGACCAAGTACCAGCGGTATGCCCGACGGATCGTCGACAGCGTCCTCACCCCCGCGGCGAAGGCGTCCACCCTCCGGCTCACGCCGCGCCGCTGACCTCTCAGGACGTTCTCAGGCGGGGCATCGGACAATGATCGGGTGAGTCTGTTCGCCGACCATCCCCGTGCGCGGTGGGCCGTCCCGGCCGGTGCCGTCGTTGTCATCGCCGCCGGCAGCCTGCTGGCCTCACGAACCGCAAGTGCGGACTCGGGTCTCCCGCCACGCAGCGCCGCACAGCTGCTCGTCGACGTGCAGCAGTCGGCGACCCGACAGCTCTCCGGCACCGTCGTGCAGACGGCCAACCTGGGTCTCCCCGACATCCCGGGCCTGACCGGACAGGCGTCCGGCAGCCCCGCCGCCAAGGCCGGCGCCGCGAACCTGACCTCGATCGTCTCGGGCACGCACACCTGGCGGGTCTGGCTCGGCGGACCGACCCAGGCACGGGTCGCACTGGTCGGCGGTTCGGGCGAGTCCGACGTCATCCGCGACGGCAACGACGTGTGGGTCTGGTCCAGCGCCGAGAAGTCCGCGGTCCACCACACGCTCTCGGCCAAGGACCGGGCCGGCATCCCGTCCGGGCCGACCGATCTCCCCAAGACTCCGGACGAGGCAGCTCAGAAAGCGCTCGCCGCCATCGACCCCACGACCCAGGTCACCACGGCCGGCACTGCCGTCGTGGCGGGCCGGCAGGCCTACGAGCTGGTCCTCCAGCCGCGCACGAAGGACACTCGCGTCGCGCAGGTGCGCATCGCGGTCGACGCTGAGAAGTACGTGCCGCTGCGCGTTCAGGTCTACTCGACCAAGGTGGCCAACCCGGCGGTCGAGGTCGGCTTCACGGCGATCGACTTCGCCGCCCCGGACGCGCGGCAGTTCCAGTTCACGCCGCCTCCGGGGACGAGCGTCAGCGAGAGCAACTCCGTGGCACCGGGCACGTCGCGTCCGACCACGAAGCCGGCCGAGCCCAAGGTCGTCGGCAGCGGCTGGACGTCGGTGGCCGTCGCCACCCTGCCCGGGCAGCTGGCCGGCGCGTCGCAGGACAAGCAGCTGCAGGGCATGCTCAGCTCTGTGCCCAAGGTCACCGGTGACTGGGGATCGGGCCGCGTGATCGACGGGACGCTCTTCTCCGCAGTGCTCTCCGACGACGGGCGGGTGGCCGTCGGAGCGGTTGCGCCCGACCTGCTATACGCCGCGCTGAAGGCCTCGTGACCCTGCCGGCCACGCAGGTCCAGCCGACCCTGGCGGACCAGCCGACGCCCGAGCCCGCGGCCGTCGAGACCCATGGTCTGAGCAAGCGGTTCGGTTCCCGGCTGGCGGTCGAGGGGCTGGACATGGTGGTTCCGCGCGGCGCGGTCTACGGGTTCCTCGGCCCCAACGGGTCGGGCAAGACGACGACGATCCGGATGCTCCTCGGCCTTGTCGAACCGAACGCGGGGACCCGATCCCTCCTCGGACATCCCATCCCGCGCGAGGCGGCCCGCGCGCTGCCGCAGGTGGGCTCGCTGGTCGAGGGTCCGGCCTTCCATCCCTATCTCTCGGGGCGGGCCAACCTCGCCCGGCTCGACGCGGCCGACCTCTGGAGCGACCCGCGCACCGCCCGGCAGCGGATCGACGCCGCGCTGGACCGGGTCGGGCTGCTTGCGGCGGCGACGAAGCGCTACCGCGCCTACTCCCTCGGTATGCGACAACGGCTCGCCATCGCGGCCACTCTCCTCGCGCCGCGAGAGCTGCTCGTCCTTGACGAGCCGACGAACGGCCTTGATCCGCAAGGGACCCGGGAAGTCCGACACCTCGTCGCCTCGCTCGCCGAGGATGGCGCAACGGTGCTCGTGTCGAGCCATCTGCTGTCCGAGGTCGAGCAGATCTGCAGCCACCTCGGCATCATGAGCGAGGGTCGGCTGGTCGCCCAGGGCCCGGTCGAGGAGCTGCGCGGGTCGGGCGTCACGACGGTATGCGTGACGACGCCGCATCCGGCCGAGGCCGCGGCCGTGCTCCAGAGGCTCGGGCTCACCGACGTCGGAACCGAGCGGAACGAGGTCCGCGGAAAGCCGGGCACCCTGGCTCCCGAGTCGATGGTCGAGGCCCTGGTCCACGCGGGCGTCCCGGTACGCGGGTTCGTCGTGACGACGCCGAGCCTCGAGGACCTCTTCGTCGGTCTCACGGGGGAGGGCTTCGATGTCAGTGGCTGACGTCGCACGGGCTGACATCACAGGGCAGGCCCCGCGGAAGCGGCTGGTGTCCTCGCGGCTGCTGCGTTCCGAGGTCCGGCTCATCGGCGGCCGCCGCCGCAACCAGATGGGCCTGCTCGTCCTCGCGCTCGTGCCGATCGTCCTCGCCATCTCGGTGAAGGTCTCGTCGGGGAACGCGCGCGGCGGTCCCGACTTCCTGGACTCGGTGACCTCCAACGGCCTGTTCGTTCCGCTCGCGGCGCTCGCTGTCGAGATGGGCATCTTTCTGCCGTTGGCCATCTCGATGCTGGCCGGCGACGCGGTCGCAGGCGAGGCCAATCTCGGCACGCTCCGGTATCTGCTCACGGTGCCGGTGAGCCGGACCCGGCTCCTCGTCGTCAAGTACGCGTCGTTGTGCATCGGCGCGCTGTGGGGCGTCGCGACGGTCGCGGTGGCCGGGGCGGTCATCGGGGTCGCCCTCTTCGGGACCGGACCGTTGACGACCCTGTCCGGCTCGCAGCTGGAGTTTCCGGCGGCGCTGGGCCGGGTGCTGCTCGTAGTGCTCTACCTCAGCGCGTGCATCGCGGCTCTCGGTGCGGTGGGGCTCTTCATCTCGACCCTCACCGAGCAGCCGATCGCCGCGACCATCGCGCTGATGATCTTCACCATCCTGTCCTGGATCCTCGACGCGGTGCCCCAGCTCCAGTGGCTGCACCCGTGGCTCATCGTCCACGAGTGGCTGTCGTTCGCCGACCTGCTGCGCGACCCACCGCTGTGGGACAACGTCCTGCGGGGACTCGGTGTCGATGCGGCGTACGCGGCGGTGTTCTGGCTCCTTGCGTGGGCCCGGTTCGCGGGCAAGGACGTCACCAGCTAGCGCTCAGCGCAGCGCCGCCCACGCCAGCCCCACCGAGATCGCGTCCTCGGCGACCGCGCCGGGCCACGCCCAGCCGCGGTTGCTCGCCAGCTCACGTCCAGCGGCGCCCAGGACGGAGCCGACGACCGCACCGAGGACGCCGACGGCGGTCGGAAGCGCCGGGTTCGCTCCCAGCTGCCGGGCGACCGCCCACCCACCGATTCCGCCGGCGGCGGCGCGGCCGAGCAGCGGGGCGGGTTCGAGCCGCTCGGGGGTCGTGGGCAGCTTGTCGGCCACCATCTCCGCGGTCACGGCGACGGCGGCCGCTGCCGTCACCTCGCGCTTCTGGGCGAGGCGGGCTGCGGCAAACAGCCCGAGGGAGCTGCGGCCGCCGGAAGCGAGACCGATGAGGAGGCTGCGCCCGAGGACCGTCCGGGTCCGCGGTGAGGATGGGTTGGAAACCCCTTCCGCCTCCACCGGGGCGGAGGTCACCCGGTCGAGGCGGTCCATCGCGGTCCGCACGCCGATGCCGTATGCCAGGTGCGGCAGGACGTCGCGGGTCCAGTCCGCGGCGGTCCAGGTCCGGGGGTTGCTGACGCCCAACCGCGCCATGGGCACGTCGGTGGCGACCATCGCCAGCGCTCCGATCGCCGGCGCTCCCACGGCCGCCGGCAGCCGAACGCCCGCGGCCCGCAACAGTGAGGCGACCACACCGATGCCCACGCCGGTCGCGATGCCGGAGAGGGCGCCGAGGCCGCTGAGGGTGTTGTCGTCAGGCACCGACCGGCCGAACCGCCGCAGCAGGGTGGCCACGCTCTCCTCGGGCACTCGGCTGGCGGCCCGTCCGGTGAGGGCCATGTCCACATACGTCACGGCCAGGAGCGCGGCCGTGCCGACCGCGCCGGAGACGAGGCCTCGAGAGATGGGAGACGTCATGACCAACGGCATACCCAACTCGGTGGCAGGGCACGCCCCGGTGACCTCCGCTACGTGTCGCTCGACGAGGAGGTGGTGGTTTTCTCGGGCAGGTAGGGCTCGATGGCTGAGGCGAGCTTCTGTGGGGTCATCGACTGGAGCCAGACGTGACCCGGTCCGTAGATCTGCGCCAACATCAGGGAGTCGCCGAACAGCTTGTTCTTGACGCCCTTGACCGTGGCGAACTCCAGCGCCATCTCCGCGCGGTAGAGCGCCAGATGGCCGGGATGCACGAGCATGGACTGCCCCGGCTGCAGGTCGTACTCGACGATCTCGCCCGAGAGCTGCACCCAGGCCGTCCCGTTGCCGCTGAGCTTCTGGAAGACCAGTCCCGCGCCACCGAAGATGCCGGCGCCGAGCTTCTTCTGCAGGCCGACCGAGATCTCGACGTCGGGGGTGCTGCACATGTAGGAGTCGGACTGGACCATGAAGTGGTCGGCGGGGTCGATCTGCAGCTCCCGGATCACGCCCGGCAGCTGGGTCGCGAAGGCGACGAAGCCGCCGGACGGGGGCGCGCTGTACTCGGTGAGGAACAGCTGGCCGCCGCCGAGGACCCGTTTCAGGCCGCTCATGAAGCCGCCCTTCCCGCCCGAGCCGAACCGCGTCGAGGTGTCCATCCCCAATCCCGGCGTCAGCCAGGCGACCTCACCGCCCTCGGCGATGATGCGTTCACCCGGAGAGAGGTTCACCTCGAGCACGGGCATCGTCGTGCCCACGGTGCGGGTCTGCATCGGTCAGGCGTCGGACGCGACGTGGGCGACGGCGCGGTCGAACGTGTCGCTCGCCGGGACGGCCGGTCGATGGACGTCGGCCGTCCCGACCGGTGCGTGATGGTCGTTCGACGGCGGGTCGCCGGGTAGATCGGGCAGCTGGCCGAGCCGGTCGACCTGCTCGGCCAGGGCGTCGAGCACGGCTCGCAGCTGGGTGTAGGCGACCCGGGTGTAGGTGCGGACGTACTCGATCTCGGGGACCTGGTGGTCGTACTCGCCGACCGCCGCGGCGGCGGTGCCCGGTTGGCCGGCCACCTCGGCCCGCCGCAGCAGCTCCTGGTACTGGGTCCGCGCGGTCTCGATGAGATCCCGGCTGTACTGCTCCGCGTCCGCCACGGCTTGCTCCGCCAGCAGCTGGGCGCGCGAGATGATCCCGACGGTCTGCGCGGTGATCGTGGCCCGGTCGGGAGGCATGTTGGCGACCTGTTCGAGGTGGTCCGCCAGGGCATTCATATAGCTGTGCACGGCCCTTGGCTCGAGCCCGTCACCGTTGCTGGGAAACTCGGCGTGACGGATCGCGTCAGGGGTGAACTGGGGTGCCGCCTGGGGCGCGGTGTGGTGGTCGCTCACTGGGGATTCCTTGGTCTGCGTCTACGGTTCCGAAGGGCTGTTGTGCTGGTGACTGTCCTCGTCGAGATTGCCGTACTGCTCGAAGCGGATGTCCTCGGTGGGGGTACCGGCTCGGGCCAGGGCCGCCCTGGCGCCGGCAACCATGGCGGGGGAGCCACACACCAGGGCGAGCCGACCGGAGCGGTCCGGGTGTGCTGCGGCGACCTGGCCGACCAGTCCGGTCTGGCCGGGGTACGTGGAATCGTCGGAGATGACCGGGGTGTAGGTGAACCATGGTCTTTCCTCGGCCAGCGAGCTCAAGTACTCGTGGTCGTACAGTCCCCACGGCAGCCGGACGCCGTGGAACAGGTGAACGTCCGGAGGCGCCCCGTCGCTCCCGGCCTCCTGGTCGAGGTGCTCGATGACCGCTCGCAGCGGGGCCAGGCCGGTGCCCCCCGCGACGAGCAGCAGGTCGCGGGGCGGCGCGCCGTTGAGGACCAGCTCCGTGCCCACCGGGGCGCCGAGCCGGACCAGGTCGCCGGCCGCGACTCTGCGGACCAGTGCGCCGGACACCTGGCCCCCGGCGATGTACTGGACGTGCACGTCGATGGTGCCGTCGTCGCGCGGAGCGTTGGCGGGGCTGAGGTACCGCCACAGCCGGGGCCGCTGCGGGATCTCCACGGCCATCGACTGACCGGGCCGGTACTCGTAGGGCCGGTTCGGCCGGAAACGCAGCTTGGACACGTCCAAGGTCAGCCGCTCCGCGTCGACCACCTCGGCGTCCCACACCGCCGGCTCGCCCTCGGCCTCGTCGGCGGCGACCACCATGACCTTGGCGATGAGCCCGTATGCGGACGCCCAGTCGGTCGCCAGCTGCGGCGTCCACTGGTCGCCGAGGAAGTGGGCCAGCGTTGCGAGCAACGAGGCGCCGACCGCGTCGTAGTGGGCGGCGACCGCCCCGAAGCGCCGGTGGTCCCGCCCGAGCTGGGCGATGAACTCCGACACCTCGTCGACCCGGTCGACGTGGGAGACGATCCGGCCCAGCGCGCCAACGAGACGGTCACGCTGGGTGGCCATCGACACGGGGAACATGTCCCGGGTGTCGGGGTGGGACAGGAACAGGTGCGAGTAGAAGTACAGCGGGACCTCGTCGCCGAGCGACTCGGCGAGAGCCCACGTGCGCTTCAGCTCGGCGGCGTCCATCAGTCCGTGCTGGTGACGATGTCCGCTCTGGCCCCTGCGACCACCTCTCCGAGCCGGCCGATCACGTCGTCATCGACGCCGGCCTCCTTGAGGGCGGCGACGAGGTGGTCGACCACCTTGTCGTACGCCTCATCCGTGATGTTGAGGCCGGCGTGGGCGTCGGCGAGCTCGCGTCCGTCGTAGGCGACCGGACCCCCCAAGATCTGGGAGATGAGGAGCACCTGGTGCCGACGCAGCGCGGTCATCTCCACGCCGTCGAAGTACGGCGCCAGCGCGGGATCGGCGAGAACCGCCTCGTAGAAGCGGTTGACGACCGCGGAGACAGCCGGACCGCCACCGATCCGTTCGTAGTCAGTGGTCTCGCCGGTGGCACTCATTGCTAACCCAACCTTTCTCATCGGATGTAGCACGGGCCGCAGGGCATCTCGACCTACGGTGCGGAAACCGTTCTTCTGGTGGTCTACCAGAAAGGGCTTGGCGACGGATAGGGGGTGCCTCAGCCGAACCTGGCAGCAAGCGGGGCGCACCGGTCCAGGTCCTCCGCGTCCGCGAGGTCGGGAAGGGCCAGGAACACCGCGTCGACGCCGAGCTCCCTGAGCCGCGCGTAGCGCTCGGAATGTGCGGCCGGCTCTCCCGCGTGGTGCCGAGCGGCGTACGTCGCGGCCGGAGTCCGCCCTCGCAGCCGCTCCACCCGACGCGCGGTGTCGTCCCTGGACGTCCCGACCACCGCGACGTCGAGCACGGTGACCGCGACGTCGCGCGGGTCCCGTCCGGCACGGCGCGCCGCCTTCTTGACCGCCTCGGCCCGCTGGGGCAGCAGGGTCTCGTCGGAGGAGACGTTGCACGCGTCGCCGAGCCCGCCGGCGATGCGCAGGGTCCGCGGGCCCGAGCCGCCGACCAGGATCGGCAGGTCTCCGACCGGTCGCGGGTAGCAGGTGGTCTCGGGCAACGAAACCCGCTGACCCGCATACCCCTTGGTGCCCGGCTCCCAGAGTGCCCGCAGCATCTCGACGGTGGCCTCGAGCGCGTCGAGCCGCTCCGCTCGTGGCGCGAAGGCGATTCCGTATGCGGCGTGCTCCCGCTCGAACCATCCGGCGCCCACCCCGCAGAACGCCCGCCCGCCCGACAGCACGTCGAGGGTGGCCGCCTGCTTGGCCAGCACGCCGGCGTGGTGAAAGGTCACCGGCGAGACCAGGGTCCCGAGCCGCAGGTCGATGTCCAGGGCGGCGAGGTGGCCGAGGGTGACCCACGGCTCGGGGATGGCGTCCCAAGCCCGGCCGACCTGCGGGATCTGGATCAGGTGGTCCATGAGCGAGAGCCCGGCGAAGCCGATCTCGGCCGCTCGCACCGCGACGCTCCGCAGCCAGCCCGAGGGGTCCTTTCCCCACGGGAAGGCGCTCACCTGCAGGAACACGCCCGACAACGGACCCCGTCGGGCCGCCGCCGGCGCCGGCGCCGCTGGCGACTCTGGGGCGGAGTCCTCGGTGACGATATGGACGATGTCCCACCCCTCGCCCTCGAGCTCGGCGACGACAGCGCGCATCCGGCGCAGCTGCTGGGTCAGCACCGGAGCCGGAACCGGCCGGTCGCGCTGGGTGTTGCGGGCGCGGCACACGGACGCTTCCGTGTCGACCACGACGGCGACCGCCGGCAGCCCAGCGGACCGTGCCACCGCGAGGTATGCGGCTCGCCGCACCGGGTCGAGCCCGAGGGTGTCGACGACGACCGTCAGGCGCCGGCCGGCGCGGGCGGCGACGATCCGGTCGAGCAGCTCGAACGAGTCGACGGAGGCGTCGAGGTCGGCCGGGCCGCTGCCGACCACCTCGCGCAAGGCATCCGAGGAGACGACCTCCACCGCGCGATAGCGCGCCAGGGCCCACGTCGACTTGCCCGACCCCGAGGCGCCTATGAGAACGACGACGGCAGGGTCAGGCAGGTCACCCACGCCGGTCAGCGCAGCTGCTTGACGTCGAGCTCGCCGGCGGCGTACTGCTTCCGCAGCACCTTCTTGTCGAACTTGCCGACCGAGGTCTTGGGAACCTCTTCGATGAACGCCCAGCGTTCCGGGACCTGCCAGTGCGCGACCTTGTCCTCGAGGAAGTCGGCCAGCTCGTCCGGCGTGACCGTCTCTCCCTCGACGACGACCACAGACGCCAACGGGCGCTCGCCCCACTTGTCGTCTGGGACACCGACGACCGACGCCTCCTTGATCGACGGGTGCGCCATGAGGGCGTTCTCCAGGTCGACGGAGGAGATCCACTCGCCGCCGGACTTGATGACGTCCTTGGCCCGGTCGGTGAGATAGAGGAAGCCGTCCTTGCTCAGCGAGCCCACGTCGCCGGTGCGCAACCAGCCGTCGTCACTGAACTTCGCCGCCATCTCCCGCCGGTCGCTGTCGTTCTCCGTGCCGTTCTCGTAGTAGGAGGCGGTGATCCACGGGCCGCGGACCTCGAGCTCGCCGACCGCCTCGCCGTCCCACGGCTGCTCCTCGCCGTCGGGACCGATGAGCCGGCCTTCGACGCCGACGAGCAAGCGGCCCTGCGCCGCGCGGTAGCTCCAGTACGCGTCGCTGCCCACTTCGGCGGCGGCCGGCGGGATGGCCAGCGCGCCGACCGGCGACATCTCGGTCATGCCCCAGCCGTGGATGATCTCGATGTCGTGCCGGTCCTGGTACGCCCGGATCATCGCCGGAGGCGCCGCCGAGCCGCCGACCATCAGCCGGTAGCACGTGGCGGCCTTCTCGGGGTGTTCGTCGAGGTAGCGCAGCAGGTCGTTCCAGATCGTCGGGACGCCGGCGCCGGTAGTGACCTTCTCCGCCTCCATCATGGCGGCGAGCGGCTCCGCCTGGAGGAACCGGTCCGGCATGATCAGCGTGGTGCCGGCGAGCATGGCGATGTAGGGAAAGCCCCAGGCGTTCGCGTGGAAGAGCGGGACGACGACCAGGCTCCGGTCGCCCTGCCGGACACCGAGGGTGTAGGCGTCGGAGAGCGCGTGCAGGTAGTTGCTGCGGTGCGAGTAGGCGACGCCCTTGGGGTTGCCGGTGGTGCCCGACGTGTAGCACATGGACGAGGCGGAGTTCTCGTCGAGGTCCTCGGGCCAGTCGAACGTGTCCGGCTGCCCCGCGAGGAGCTCGGCGTAGTCGTGGACGCCGTCGACGTGGTCGTGGGCCTCGAGCGCCGAACGTGTGTCGGCGTCGATCGGTCCGTTGACGACGACGTGGCGGATGTTCGGCGTATGCGCCAAGAGCTTGGCGAACGGGGCGGCCAGGGTGTTGTCGACTACGACGACCTCGCTGCCACCGTGGTTGGTCACGTAGACCAGCTGCTCGGGAAAGAGCCGGATGTTGAGGGCGTGCAGGACGGCGCCCATCGACGGGACGGCGAGGTAGGCGGTGAGGTGCTCGGCGTTGTTCCACATGAACGTCGCGACCCGCTGGTCACCGGTGATGCCGAGACCACGCAGAGCGTGCGCGAGCTGTGCGGCCTGCCGGCCGAGGTCGGCAAAGCTGAGGTGCCGGCCGCCGTCGGCGGTCCACGTCACGACCTCCTGGTCCGCGTGCAGCGTCGTCCCGTAGCGCAGGAGCTGCGAGATCAACAACGGTGTTGTCTGCATGGTGCTCTTCATGGCGGTGAGCGTGTCACGCCCTCGAAACTTTGGGTAGCGCGAGAAGGGGAACCTTCGCAGACCTGTAACGCTGCGGATGCTGCCTTTACCTGGTCGGCGCTAGGTTCGGTCCATGCTCCCCTCGCTGCGCCGCGTCCTCGTTGTGACGGTCGTTGCCGGAGCGCTCGTGGCGGGGACCGGTGCCGCGTCCGTGGCGCAGCGGGCACCGGATGCGGCCGCCGGTCGCGGGTCCCTCTCGCTGTCCTGGGAGTTGACGCCGACCGGAAGCGCGGCACGGCTCCGTGGGCTGTCCGCCGTCTCCAGAACCGTGGCCTGGGCCAGCGGGGCGGACGGGACCGGTGGCACGGTCCTGCGGACCACCGACGGCGGTGCGACGTGGGCCTCGGTGGGTCCGCCGGGGACGAGGGACCTTCAGTTCCGAGACATCGAGGCGACGTCCGACCGGCACGCCGTGATCCTCTCGATCGGTGGGGGCGATCTGTCGAAGATCTACGTCACCGACGACGGCGGCTCGTCGTGGACCCTGGCGTTCCAGAACCGCGACCCCAAGGCGTTCTACGACTGCCTGGCGTTCAGCACGCCGCAGCGCGGGCTGGCCGTCAGCGACCCGGTGGACCGGGACCACGTGTTCCGGCTCCAGGAGACCACCGACGGCGGCCACACCTGGTCGCTCGTCGATCCCTCGGGGATGCCGCCGACGCAGGAGAACGAGTTCGCCTTCGCCGCGAGCGGCACCTGCCTCACCGCCGGCCAGGGGCAGACCACCTACCTCGCCTCCGGGGGGATCGACCCGCCACGCATCTTCGTCAGCAAGGACCGGGGGCACACCTGGAGCGTGACCGCGGCGCCGCTCGTCGGCGGCCCGTCGGCCGGCGTCTTCTCGGTCCGGTTCCGGGACCGGCACAACGGCATCGCCGTCGGTGGTGACTTCGCGAACCCGACCAGCTCGCTGGGCAACGCGGCCTGGAGCAGCGACGGCGGCATCACCTGGCGACCAGCGTCCGTTCGCCCGGCGGGGTACCGGTCGGGCTCAACCTGGCTGCCGCACGAGCGCGA
This sequence comes from Actinomycetota bacterium, assembly GCA_046731055.1. GTDB lineage: Bacteria > Actinomycetota > Actinomycetes > Actinomycetales > Dermatophilaceae > Lapillicoccus. The sequence goes on from JBKPKI010000079.1 coordinate 16,953, forward strand.
CGTGGCGCTGGCGGTCGGCCCCAGCGGCTCGGACGTCACGGCCGACGCCGGGCGCACCTGGTCGCCGTTCGACTCGGGCAGCTTCGACACCGTCGACTGCTCGTCCGACGGGGCGTGCTGGGCATCCGGTGAGCAGGGCCGCGTGGCCAAGCTCGTGGTCAGTCGCCGACGGCCGGTCTGACCGTGTCTGTCGAGCACCACCGCGAACGGGAGGTGACCTTCGACGTCGACGACGGTTGGGAGCTGCCCGACCTCTCGGCTCTGGTGCCAGACGGCGGCCGGATCGAAACGGCGCAACACGACCTGTCCGCCACCTATTACGACACCGCGCGCTCCACGCTGCGTTTGCTCGGGCTCACCCTCCGTCACCGCGAGGGCGGCGAGGACGCGGGCTGGCACCTGAAGATCCCCACCGACGACGCGCGCACCGAGGTGCAGAGCCAGGCGGCCGCCGACTCGGTGCCCCAGTCCCTGCGGCGCCGCATCGCGGGCGTCGTGGGCGACGACTCGGTCGCACCGGTCGCGACGATCCGCACGACGCGGCGATCCACGCGCATCCTCAATGACGACAGTGACCTTCTCCTGGAGGTCGCCGACGACCGGGTGACGGGCACCCCGGCCGGCGCCGACGCATACCCCGTCGTCTGGCGCGAGGTCGAGGTGGAGCTGGGCCCCGCCGGCGACGAGGACCATCTCGACGAGGTGACGTCGCTGCTTAGCGGGGCTCGGCCGGCGGCGGTGCAGCGCAAGATCAACCACGTCCTGGGCGAGGCGCCGGTGGCGGTTCCCGAGGGACTGCCCGCGATGGTGGTGGCCTACGTGCGCGAGCAGTGCGGCGCGATCCTGGTCGGCGACGTCGGGCTGCGGGACGACCCCACGCCGGAGGTCGTGCACGCCACGCGCGTGGGGATTCGGCGGCTGCGCAGCACGCTGCGTATGTTCGACCACGTGGTCGCCGGAGCCCCCGAACCGCTGGACGACGACCTCGCCTGGCTCGCCGGACTGCTGTCCCCGCTCCGCGACGCCGACATCCTCCGGCACCGGCTCGGCGACGCCCTCGACGACCTCGAGCCGCAGGCCATCGTCGGTCCGGTCGCGGAGGAGATCGCGGCGGAGCTGGAGTCCATGCGCCAGGCCGCCAAGGCGGAGTGGCAGCGGGCATGGGAAGACCCGCGATACCGCGTCATCATGGCCACCCTCGTGCGCTGGTATGCCTCCGTGCCAGTCGGTGACGAGGTCGAGGTCCGCCCGAAGCGAGTGCTACGCAAGGCGCGCCGAAAGGTCCGCCGCCGGCTCGACCGGGCGACGGACGCCCACGGGCTCCACCAAGCTCGCAAGGCGGCCAAACGGTTGCGATATGCCGGCGACCTGCTGGCACCGGCCGTGCCGCAGGCCGAGGGCATCGCGGACGAGGCCAAGGAGCTGCAGACGACGCTCGGTGAGCACCAGGACTATGCCGTGGCCGCGGAGTTCGCCCGGAAGCTGGCCGAGTCCGGGCGGGTGGAGAGCGCCTTCACCTACGGGGTCCTCGCGGACCGGTTCCAGAAGCGGGCGGCCGAGATCAGGTCCTCCATGCTTCCCGGGTGACCCCGGGTCGGTCTCCGGGACGTCCCCGATGTCAGGCCGCCGCGGCCCGCCTAGCGTGGATTGATGCCCGTCACCATTGCCGTCGTCGCCACTCCCGGACCGACCCAGGCATCGTGGGTCGAACAGGTGCGGATGCTCGAGGATCTCGGGTATGCCACGGTGCTGGTCCCCGACACCCTGTGGACCGCATCGCCGTTCCCGGCGCTCGCCGCCGCCGCGGTGGCAGCGCCGCACATCCGGCTGCGCACCTGGGTGCTCGCGGCGCCGATGCGCAGTCCGGCGGCCGTGGTGCGTGAGGCCAAGGCGGTCCAGCAGCTGAGTGACGGCCGGTTCGAGCTCGGCATCGGCACCGGGCGACCGGACGCGGCCCGTGAAGCTGAACGGCTCGGGGTTCCGTGGCCGAGCGCGTCCGAACGGGTGGCACAACTGGAGGCGGTCGTGACCGCCGTGCGCGAGCAGGTCGACCCTCGACCGGCGGTGGTCATGGCGGCCAGTGGTCCCAAGTCGCTCGCGGTCGCCGGACGCCTGGCCGAACGGGTGGCCGTCGCGCTGGGTCCCCACGCGACACTGGCCGACCTGGAAGCGGGAGCCGCTCGGGTCCGGGAGGCCGCCCCTGACGTGTCCCTAACGCTCCAGGCGTTCGGCGTCGGTGACCGGGTGCCCGAGTACCTGCAACGGCAGGGCGTCTCCGGAGCCGACCTGACCGCTGCGGGCTCCGTCGTGATGCTCCCGGGGGACCCGGCCGCCACGGCCGACCGGCTGCGCGAGTACGCCGAGAGACTGCGAGTCGACGAGGTCGTCGTCCCGTCGGACTTCGTCCGCGAGGTGGCCCCGGCTATCGGACTTCTGTGACAGCCGACCGCTAGGGTGCTCGTCGTGGTGGGCACCCAGGACCACGCCCCCGACCAGCAGCCGGCGGACGCGTTCGTCTCGTTTGGTGTCACCGGGGACCTGGCCAAGAAGATGACCTTCGTCGCGCTCTACCGGCTGGAACGTGCCGGCCGCCTGAACGTTCCGATCTTCGGGGTCGCGGTCAACGACTGGACCGACGACCAGCTCCGGGAGCACGTCCGCGAGTCGGTGCACACGGCGATCGGGTCCCGGGAGACCGTCGATGAGGCGGTCCTCGACCGGCTCGTGGCCCGAATGCGTTACGTGGGAGGCGACTTCGCCGACGCGTCCACCTACACCAAGCTCGCCGAGGCCCTCGGGAGCGCCCAGCGACCCGTCTTCTACCTCGAGATCCCGCCGTCGCTCTTCGAGATGGCGGTCAAGGGGCTTGCCGGCGCGAACCTCACCGCTCATTGCCGCGTCGTCGTGGAGAAGCCGTTCGGCCACGACCTCGCCTCGGCCCAGGCGTTGAGTCAATCGCTGCGGGCCATGCTCCGCGAGTCGCAGCTGTACCGGATCGACCACTTCCTCGGGAAGCTCTCGGTCCAGCAGATCCTCCGACTGCGGTTCGCCAACACGATCCTCGAGCCGGTGTGGAATCGCCAGTACGTCGAGTCGGTCCAGATCACCATGGCGGAGAACTTCGACGTCTCCGACCGGGGCGGCTTCTACGACAAGGTCGGCGCCCTGCGTGACGTCGTCCAGAACCACCTCATGCAGGTGCTGGCGATGGTCGCCATGGAACCCCCGGCCCGCGACGGACTCGACGCGCTCTCCGACCGGAAGCGCGACGTCTTCGCGGCCATGCCGAAGGCCGATCCCAGCGCATACGTCCGCGGCCAGTACGAGGGGTACCAGTCGGTCGCGGGCGTCGCCGCCGGGTCGACGACTGAGACGTATGCGGCGTTGCGGCTCTGGGTCGACAACTGGCGCTGGTCGGACGTGCCCTTCCTCATCCGGGCGGGGAAGTCGCTGCCGGTGAGGACGACGGAGGTCCGCCTGGTCTTTCACGACCCGCCGCCGCTGGGCTTCACCGACGACGACGGGGTCCTCGAGCCCAACCAGATCGTCCTACGCGTGGATCCGTCGGCGGGGGCTCGGATGATGATCCAGGCGCAGAGCCAGACCAGCGAGTCCGTCCGGACGGTCGACCTCGATGTGAACCTCGGCGGCCCGAACGTCCCCACTCCCTACGAGGAGCTCCTGCACGCGGCCATCGTCGGAGACGCGACGCTGTTCACCCGTGAGGACGTCGTCGAGGAGACGTGGCGGGTGCTCGGGCCCCTCCTGGACCTGCCGTCACCACCCGACCCGTACCAGCCGGGCAGCTGGGGTCCGGCGGCCGCCGACCGGCTGGCCGAGGACGTCGGTGGGTGGCGCGCTCCCTGGACGTAACCGTGTGAAAACGCCGTCCGCGCTGGTCGCCGGCCTCTGCGTCGTCGACCTCGTGCAGCGCGTCTCGCGTCCTCCTGGCCCCGACGAGAAGGTCACCGCCCTTTCCCGCGAGCTGGCCGCCGGCGGCCCGGCGACGAACGCGGCGGTGACGTTCGCGGTCCTCGGCGGCGAGGCAGTGCTGGTGACCGCGGTCGGTTCCAGTCCGCTGGAGGCGGTCGTCCGCGCGGACCTCGACCGGTCCGGCCTGTCCGTCGTCGACGTCGCGGCCGCCGACCGTGAGTTCGCTCTCAACGTCTCCTCGGTCGTCGTCCTCGACGGAACCGGCGAGCGCAGCGTGGTGTCGATGGACGCCGGAACCGTCGACGAGGCGTCGGCGGCGCTCGCTGCCCGGGCGTCCGTGGCGGACACCGCACCGGACGTCGTCCTCCTCGACGGCCACTACCCGGCCGTCGCCGTGGCGGTCGCCGCCGAGGCCCGGACCCGTCGCATACCCGTTGTCCTCGACGCCGGCCGCTGGAAGCCGCACTTTGCCGACCTGCTGCTGCTCGTGGACGAAGTCGTGTGCTCGGCGGCGTTCACCGTGCCCACCGGGTCGACGTTCGCGGACATCGCGTTGTTCGGCCACGCGGCCGGCGCCCGAGTGGTCGCGCAGACCGACGGGGAGGGCGCCATCCAGCTCAGTCTCGAGGGCCGGCTCATGACCGTTGAGGTGCCGTCGATCGAGGCCGTCGACACCCTCGGGGCCGGCGACGTCCTCCACGGCGCGTATGCGTACCACCGCGCCGCCGGACGCGAACCCGAGGAGGCTTTGCGCCGCGCAGCGGAGGTCGCGGCGTTCCGATGCCGGTTCGCCGGAGGCCGGACCTGGGTCGAGGCCTGGTCGGAGAGGTGACGAACCGGCGGCGGGCTTCCTACCCTGTTGCCGTGGCCGACGTCGAGGGCAAGCGCGTCACGTGGGCCGAGGGCTTCTTCGACCTCGTCGTCGTCCTTGCCGTGACGCAGGTCGCCACGCTGCTCGGCGAGCACCACCAGTGGTGGGGACTCGGCCGCGCGTTCGTCATCCTTGCGCTGGTCTACCGGACCTGGGTCATCACGTCGCTGCAGAGCAACCGGCTGGGCCGCGACTCGACCTGGGACCGCACGACGTTGTTCGGCGTCGGGCTGTGCGGGGTGGTAATGGCGATCTTCATCCCGCACGTCTACGACACCGGCGGGCTGCAGTTCGCGCTGGCGTTCTGGGTGGCGCGGATCTTGATCTGGGGACGGTACGTCCTGCAGTACCAGGCGAAGCTCTTCAGCTCATTGGGCCTGAGTGTCGTCCTCGTCGGGCCGCTGGTGGTCCTCGGCGGCCTGCTGCCGGACAACTGGCGGGAGATGATCTGGTTCCTGGCCGCGTTGGCCGACCTTGGTTTGGTCGCGTTCTTCGGTCGGCAGCACGAGGTGATCCACTACGACCACAGCCACCTCATGGAGCGGTACGGACTCTTCGTCCTGATCGCACTAGGAGAGTCGATCGTCGACCTCAGCCTTCCGCTGGCCCGTCAGGCTACGGCGATCCAGCCCGACGAGCTGCTGGCGGTCGGGGTGTGCTTCGTCGTCGTCTGCCTGCTCTGGTGGACGTACTTCGACCACGCCAACGCGGCCATCACTCAGGCGCTGTCGGGCGCGCGGGAGCACGTGGTGATGTCACGGCATCTCGCTTACGGTCACTTCGGCATCATCGGCGGGATCGTCACGATCGCCGTCGGGTTCGAGAACATGGTGAGCCAGCCGAGCGCGACGATGACCTTCACCCACTTGAACCTGCTCTACGGCGGGACGATCCTCATGCTCGTCGCGATGGTCTACCTGCGGTGGGCGATGTCCAAGGTGATGCGGGCCGCTCGGATGCTCGCCATCGTGGCACTCCTTGGCCTCCTCTACGTCTCACTGCTCCTGCCGGGGATCGTCGCGACGACAGTGTTGGCTGGACTGCTGTTGGTCCTGGTCGTCGTGGAGCGGCGGTGGCCGACCTTCGCGACGTGGGGGAGCGGCACCCAGCTCGCGCGGTCCTAGGGCCGACGGTCAGGACGGGTGGCTTCGTCAACTTTGGTGACGGGCTCGAGTGGAGGAAAGTTGCCGCTATGACGTCAACTTCGCTCCACCTCGCGGGGTCACCCAACCCGGGGAGGCGCGACGACGGAAGAACGAAGAGTCGCACGGTGCTGATCGCCGCGGCGATCGCCCTGGGGCTCATCGTCGTGGGGTTCGTTGCGGGGGACCGAATTGGGCTACCCCATCAGCTGCCAGCCCCCGAGGACAGCCACATCAGCGCCAAATTGATGAATATCGTTCCGAGGGCTGTCGACTGCCGCACCCAGGCGGTTTACGACGTCTCCGGTTCGTCGGCCTTGACGAGATACCAGGTCAGCACACTAACCGTCGACGGTTTCGGCGCCACCATTCAGTCGGGCCAGGTCGTCCGCAGCGGCTGTTTCAACAGCGTAGGAGTGCACCCGCATGACGAGGTCGAAGACGGCAAGGACGTCAAGTACATCGACCTGGATGTGACCGAGTGGGTCTACGACACCAACCTTGCCGACAGTGCCGTCATCGTGGACACCAACCCCGACCTCACCGACTTGGCCAAGGGCGTCCTCGCGACCGTCCGGGCGGCGGGCAGCGCGGGCTGCAGGCTGGCGGCGGGGCTCTCCAACGGTCGCTTTGCGGCCGAGGACTGCAAGGGCCTACTGGCCTTCTCGTCGTGGGACGTGCAGCAGCAGGCAGTGCTGCGCTCGGCGCTCACGAAACAGACGAACCAATATGTTCAGATCGAGTGTGCGCGAACGTCGCTGAAGCTGGAAAAGCAGGCGATCGTCCAGAGCTACAAGGATCTCGCGGCAAGCCAGAATGTGGATCCGAACGAGGTCAAGGTGCGGTTCGTCGGAAAGGACGGCAAGGAGACCGAGGATCCGCCGGACTTCTCCAAGAGCGTGAAGGACAACTTGTACAAGGACGGCATGGTGGAACGCGAAGCGATGGGGTCACCGACGTTGCAGTTCACCAACAAGCCCTGCAGTGCGACGCCCACGTTCAGCGTCAACAAAGACGGCGCCGACCCGAAGAAGTAGCAGCCGAACCCGTGGCGGCTCTCCAATTTCGGCCGGCGCGCAGGTCCCGGACACGCCGCGCTGGTCGGGGTGACAGGATTTGAACCTGCGGCCTCTTCGTCCCGAACGAAGCGCGCTACCAAGCTGCGCCACACCCCGTGGCTCCGCCCCACTCCGGCCATGAACCGGTGCGGAGGCAGCGAAGAGTGAGGATAGCCGAGGCGACCCGACCGGCCGAAATCGGTTCGGGACCCCGGCTTAGGCCGACGGGACGAGCGTCAGGAGCGTCGCTTCGGGCCGGCAGGCGAACCGGACCGGCGCGAACGGAGACGTTCCCAGCCCAGCAGACACCTCGAGCCAGGCGGCATCGTTCGGGGCGGGGGATCCCGGCGAACGGCCCGCGCCGGGCCACCACCGCGAGAGTCCCTTGGCGCGACCGCGGTCGAGGTCGCAGTTGGTGACCAGCGCGCCGAACCCCGGGAGGCACAGTTGCCCGCCATGGGTGTGCCCGGCGACGAGCAACTGGGCGCCGTCCCGACTCATGCCGTCCAAGATCCGCTGGTAGGGCGCATGGGTCACTCCAACTGACAACGTTGCCTCCGGCGAGAACGGCCCGCTCACCAGCCCGTACCGGTCGTACTTCAGGTGCGGGTCGTCCACTCCCACGAACTCGATCGACGAGCCCGCGACGTCGAGCGTCGCGCGGGTGTTGGTGAGGTCGGTCCAGCCGAGATCGAGCATGCCCTTGACCAGATCCTCGGTGGGGAGGCGGCGGGACTTCGCCGTGGTCACCGGTCGCGCAGGCAGGAGGTAGAGCGCCGGGTTCTTGAACTTGGGGACGAAGTAGTCGTTCGACCCGAGCACGAACACCCCCGGCACGCCCTCGAGGCCCGAGAACGCCTCCAGGACCACGGGGATCGCCTCGGGGTGGGAGATGTTGTCACCCGTGTTGACCACGAGGTCCGGTCGCAGGTCGGCCAGTTCGGCGACCCAGGCGGCCTTACGGCGCTGACCCGGCATGAGGTGCAGGTCGCTCACGTGGAGGACCGTCAGCGACTGGTGACCCGGCGGCAGCACGGGCACCGTGAACCGCCGCAGCGCATAGGCGTTGCGTTCCACGAGCGACGCGTACCCGACCCCGATCGCCCCCGCCGCACCGACGACCGTCGCGGCGCGGAGGGCGGGATGCATGCGTCGATCCTCGCACGGGCTGACACACTCGCCCTCATGAGCCGCCTCAAGGACACCCTGCGCTCCGACCTCACCAAGGCGATCCGCAGCCGTGACCAGGTGCGGGCCGGGACACTCCGGATGGTGCTCACGTCCGTCACCAACGAGGAGGTAGCCGGCGCCGAAGCCCGGGAGCTGACCGACGACGAGGTGCTCAAGGTCCTCGCGAAGGAAGCCAAGAAGCGGCGGGAGGCCTCGACCGCATACACGGACGCGGGGCGAGCCGAGCTGGCTGCCAAGGAGGACGCGGAGCTGGCGGTCGTGGAGACCTACCTACCCGCGCAGCTCGGGGACGACGAGCTGGAGGCGCTCGTCACCGAGGCGGTCAAGGAGACCGGGGCTACGGGTATGCGTGAGATGGGCTCGGTCATGAAGGCCGTCCAACCGCGCGTGGCCGGACGCGCCGACGGCGGCCGGGTGGCCGCCGTCGTGAGGAGAGCGCTCGCCGGAGGCTAACCGGGTCCGCCGCCTCCTCCGTTCCCGTTCCCATTGCCGTTCCCGTTGCCATTGCCGTTGTTGCCGGGCGGCGGCGGAGCCGGCTGCTGCGGCTGCGGTTGGGACTGGGGCGCTGGGCCCGCGGAGATCAACAAGGTGATCGTATCGCCACGGTTCGCCGTTCCGGTCTTGTCGGTGTAGGCCACCACACCGGCCCGGTAGTTCGAGTTGACCCGCCGACCGACGTTCACCGTGAAGCCTAGGGACTGGAGGTACTGCGTCGCAGCGGTGATGGACTGGCCCGACACGGAGGCGAAGTCGACCCTGTCACCGTTCGCGACCTTGTCCGACGGGGGTGGGAAGCCCACGTTCGGCTGACCGGCCAGTGCGCCGTCCATGATCGCCTTCCAGGTCGGCGCGGCGACGCTCGCTCCGAACACGACCTTGTAGGGACCGCCGGGCAGGTCGACGTTGTCGAGGGCCTGCTTGTTGTCGAGCGGAGTGCCGACCCAAACCGCCGTGGTCAGCTGAGGGGTGTAGCCGACGAACCAGGTCTCGTTGTTCTTGTCCGATGTCCCAGTCTTACCCGCGGCGATCCGGCCACCGTCGAGAGCGCTTCTGGCGCCCGTGCCGCCCGGATTGAGCACCGCAGTCATGATGCTCGCCACGCCGTGGGCGACTTCGGGGTTGACGACCTCCTTGCAGTTCTTCGCACCTGGCTTGTCGAACGGCAGCTCCTTGCCGTCCGGGCCGACGATGCTCTGCACCGGCATCGGCGTGCAGTGGACCCCGTTCACACCCAAGGAGCCGTAGGCGCTCGCGACAGTCATCGGCGAGACCTCTTGCGCCCCGAGAATGATGCCCGCCGGACCGTTCCTGGAGATGGGGTTGCCGTCGGCCCGGTGGAGCCCCATTCGGGTCTCCGTGTCCTGGATGGCGCAGACGCCGACCTGGCCGGCCAGCGCGACGAACGCGGTGTTGATGGAGCGCGCCGTCGCCTGGGTGATGGTCATCTGACCGCCGGCCGTCTCGTCGTTGCGGACGGTCCACGCCGGCGCCCCCTTCGGGACGCCGCAGGCGTCGCCGTTGAAGTCCGCGTTGGTGTAACTGGCCGCCTGGGATGGCCCGGCCTGCTTGGCGTTGACCGTCGTGTTGATCGGCAGGCCATGCTCGAGGGCGGTGACCAGGGAGAAGGCCTTCTCCGTCGACCCGAACTGGAAGCCCCCGGAGCCGCCGTACTTGGTGTCCACCGCCCAGTTGACGACCGTCTCGCCGAAGTTCTTCGAGTTGAGGACGTAGGTGGTGTTCTGAGCGATGCTCTTGACCGCACCGGTGTTGGGGTCGATGGTGACCGCCGCCGCTCCGATGTTGCGGGCGTTTCCCTTGGGCACATGCGCGAGCACCTCGTCGCGGGAGCGCTTGGCGAGGTCGGGGTCGAGCGTGGTCTGGATGGTCAGGCCCCCGCCGAAGATCTTGGCTTTGCGCTCGTCGACCGTCTTGCCGAGCGCCTGCTCCAGCGAGGGGTCGAGCTCGAGCCACTTGATGACGTAGTCGCAGAAGTACGCGTACAGGTCGCCCGATGCCTGACACGCCGTCGGCGCCTGGGTGATGTGGAGCATCTGGTCGAGGGTGACGGCCTTCGCGTCGGCCATCTCCTTGTCGGTGATGAGGCCGAGCTCGTGCATCCGGTCGAGGACGATGTTGCGCCGGGCGAGCGCCCGATCCGGGTTGTGGACCGGGTCCGTCGTCCCCGGGTTCTGGGCCAGACCGGCGATGAGGGCCGCCTCCGGGAGGCTGAGGTCCTTGGCGTCCTTGTTGAAGTAGTGCTTGGCCGCCGCCTGCACGCCGTACGCCTGGTCACCGTAATAAACGATGTTGAGGTAGCCCTGGAGGATCTGATCCTTGGTCTGCTCCTTTTCGAGCTGGATCGAGAACTTCAGCTCCTGGAGCTTGCGGGTAATGCCGGCCAGGCCCTTCTGGGTCACCGCCGCCTGGGCGGCCTGCGTGTCGCCGGCCTTGAGGGCCGTGTCGAGGAGGGTCAGCTTCACGTACTGCTGGGTCAGCGTGGAACCACCAGAGGTGTTTACGGCGCCGGCGGCGTTGGACACCAAGGCCCGGACGACGCCGCGCACGTCGACGCCGCCGTGCTCGTAGAACCGGCTGTCCTCGATGGCGATCTGCGCCTTCTGCATCACCGGCGCGACCTGGTCGAGCGGCACGATGATCCGGTTCTCGTCGTGCGGCGTCGCGATGGCGTTGCCCTTGGCGTCCAAGATCTTCGACTGCTGAGAGAGGGTGGCCGCGGTGAACTCGGTGGGCAGCGCGTCGAACATGTCGACGCCCGTCCGGGTGATCGCGCCAGCCGCGCCGACGGTGGGCATCACCAGGCCGGCACCGAGGAGACCCATGACGACCGCGGCGCCCATGAACGCACCCAGAAGAGGGATGATGCTCGCGAGATTGGTCGTCCGGCCCGCCTTCACGCGTCCCAGGCTAACCCGACGGACGACCGGGTTCGGGCATCGTCACCTTGCTGAGACGGACGTCAGCCGAACCATGACCTTGATCCCAACGGGTCACTTCTAGGCCCTCTGGACTAGTCCCAACGGCGTGGACAAACCATCCGCGCGGGCGATGGTCGCATACCGCAGCCCTTTCTAGTGTCGTTTCCGGCACATCCGAACCCAACCGGACGGTGCTGGTACATCACAGGGGTTGTGGAGAGCGGGAACGAACGTGACCATCATCGAAAGCAGGCCGGCGGGCGCGATCTCCGCCAGTCGTGCGCGCGCAGCTGGGGGGCTGCAGACCGACTGGGCGGGGCAGGGGCGATGCGTGAGCAACGACCCCGACGCCCTCTTCGTCCGCGGAGCCGCGCAGCAGAACGCCAAGGTCGTATGCCAGAAGTGCCCGGTCATCGCTGAGTGCCTGGCCGACGCGCTGGACAACCGAACCGAGTTCGGCGTCTGGGGCGGCATGACCGAGCGCGAGCGCCGCGCCATGCTGCGCCGGCACCCCAACGTGACGTCGTGGTGGAACCTGTTCCAGACGGCGCGCCTCGACCAGGCACAGGTCCCGACGGCGTCCTAGTCACCCCACGAAGTTCTCCCCACAACGCTCTTCGCTTCGCTCCGAACGCTGCGGGGACCCCGCGCTTCGCTCCGATACTTCGCGGGGACCCCGCCTAGCCCTTTGCAAGGGCCTCGCCCACCTGCCGTAGACCGTCGACGTCGTGGACGTCCTCCGCGAGCGCGGGGACCTCGGCGACCGGCGTACTCGGGTGACCAACCGAGAACCGCCGCGCCAGCCGCCGGTGGCGGTCCGCTGCTCCGGCGAGGTCGGCGTGCAGGGCCAGCAGACCCGCGGTGAGGTGGTCGCCGTCATCGGCCCGCTCCTCAGCGGCCGCCCGCGCCCGCGCGGCGCTCAACCCGTTGGCCTGCACCTGCTGGACGCGGTTGAGGATGAGCCCGGTGAGTGGCATCCGCTCCGACTCGAGCCGCGCGATGAAGAACGACGCCTCCCGCAGGGCGTCGGGCTCCGGTGCGGCGACGACGAGGAACGCCGTGGACGGCTGGGCGAGCAACGCATACGTCTGGTCGGCCCGCTGCCGGAAGCCGCCGAACATCGTGTCGAGCGCCCCGACGAACGTCTGCACGTCACGGAGCATCTCGCCGCCGAGGACTCGCGAGAGGGTCGACGAGACGAGGCCGACTCCGACGTTGAACACCTTGAGCGAGGCGCGGCCGCCCGCCTTGGCGGGCGCGGAGATGAGCCGGATGAAGCGGCCGTCGAGGAAGGACCCGAGCCGCTTGGGGGCGTCGAGGAAGTCCAGCGCCGACCGCGACGGCGGAGTGTCGACGACGATGAGGTCCCAGCGCGGGCCACCTTTGCCGCCATTCGCGCGGACCTCGTGGTGGAGCTGGCCGAGCTTCTCCATGGCCATGTACTCCTGGGTGCCGGCGAACGAGCTGGAGACGGCCTGGTAGAAGGGGTTCGCGAGGATCTGGTCGGCCTTCTCCGGGGTGGAGTGGGCCACGACGACCTCGTCGAAGGTCCGCTTCATGTCGAGCATCATCGCGTCGAGCGAGCCGCCGGCGGCGGTGTCGATGTCGTGCACCGGCCGGGGGCTGTTGTCCAGCTCGGAGAGCCCCATGGACTGGGCGAGGCGGCGGGCGGGGTCGATGGTGAGGACGACGACCCTGCGGCCCTGTTCGGCGGCACGGAGGCCGAGGGCGGCCGCGGTGGTCGTCTTGCCGACGCCTCCCGAGCCACAGCACACAATGATGTCGGTATGCCGGTCGGCCAGGAGGGCGTCGACGTCGAGTCGCGGCGCTCGCGGCGTGGCGCGCGTGCTCATCGGGCGGCCGGCCCGATGCCCGGCCAGCCTCGCTCCGTGAGCAGGTCGGCGAACTCGCGGACCGTGGATGCGTCGACGCCCTCCGGGTTGACGGGCAGCTGGAACAGCGGCAGGTCGAGATGGTGCAGTCGGCCGAGCTGCTCGCCCTCCTGGGCGACGCGGATGGCGTGGTCGTGCGCCTCGGCGAGCAGGCCCGCGACCAGGGGGTCGGTGGCGCGCAGCCCCGCGGCCTCCAGACCCGCCTGCACGGGACCACGCTTGATCGTCCCCTTGGCTGCGGAGGCCAGCTCGCGCATGCGCAGCAGCGGCTCGCGCACCTGGTTGATGACGACCGCGCCGACCGGAAGCCGGGCGGCCCGCAGCTCGGCGACAGCGTCCACGGTCTCCTGGACCGGCATCTCCTCGAGCAATGTCACGACGTGGACGGCGGTCTGCGCCGACGTGAGCATCTCCGTGATCGAGTCGGCCTGGGACCGGATCGGTCCGACCTTGGCCAGGTCGGCGACCTCCTCGTTGACGGAGAGGAAACGCACGACGCGCCCGGTCGGCGGTGCGTCGAGGACGATCGCGTCGTATGCCGCGGTGCTGTCGTGACGCGAGTGGTGTCCGCCCACCCGACGCCGGTTGGCCTCGTAGACCTTTCCGATGAGCAGAACGTCCCGCACCCCTGGCGCGATGGTCGTGGCGAAGTCGACCGCCCCGAACCGTTCCAGTACCCCGCCGGCCCGGCCCAGCTTGTAGAAGATCTGCAGGTACTCGATCAGGGCCGCCTTCGCGTCGACCGACAGTCCCCACACCTCGCCGCCGCCGGCCGCGCCGGCGATCCGGACTTCCCCCGTGGCCAGCGGCGGGACGTCGAAGGTCTGACTGATGCCCTGACGCCCCTCGACCTCGACCAGGAGGACCCGGCCGCCGCCGGACGCAAGGGCCATGGCCATCGCCGCCGCAACGGTGGTCTTGCCCGTGCCCCCCTTGCCGGTGACGATGTGCAGCCGCACGCCTGACGACGTGCGGGCAGCCATGCAGTGACCCTATGACGAGGCTACCGAGCCGCCAGCCGGGCCACCGTTTCGAGGACCACCGCGAACGCCGGCTCGGCGGGGTCGATGAGCTCGTCGTGCCCAACGCCCGGGAGGCGGATGAGCTCGTGGTGAGCGCTCGGGCCTTGTCGGTCGAGGTACCGCTCGGCCACCTCGACCGGCACGGTGTCGTCGGCCTCGCCGTGCACGAGGACGACCCGGGTGTATGCGCGTGACGCGGCCGGGTCGGCGGCCCGCCACCCGGCGTCGTCCGCGTCGCCCATGAACCTGGCCGCGGCGCCGTCGCTGAGTCCGAGGTCCGCAACCAGCCCGAGGTCGACGGTGCCGGACAGCACGACCACGCCGGCCAGGGACCGGGCCTCGGGGCGGTTCGCGGCCAGGGCGACCAGATGGCCGCCGGCCGAGTGGCCCACGAGCACGCACCGGTCGGGGAGGGACGGGTCGGCGAGGACTGCGTCAACCGCGGCAGTCACGTCGGCGAACGTCCCCGGCCAGCCGCCCCCCGGCATACCCGTTCGCCGGTACTCGACAACCGCCACGTGGTACCCCGCGTCGGCGAAGGCCTGAGCCTGAGGGGCTGCGTGCTCGCGGTCCCACTTCGCCTTCCAGAACCCGCCATGGACGACGATCACGGTGGTGCCGGTGGGAGCGGAGCCCGGAGTACGGACGTCGTAGACCTGGGCGGGGTCGATCCCGTAGGCGACGGTGCGCGCGGGCGGCGGGACGTCGGGCATGGTCCGACGCTGCCACGCGTCGATGCGTCGTGAGTACGGGTGCCGGGATGGCACCGGCAACAACGGTGAGTGCGCCCGTGTCCCGAGCTCGCCCTTGTACGGTCAGGCCGCCTGTGGCGAGGCCGCGTCGATCTCCTTGCCAAGCCGGCGCGCCGAGAAGGCCGCGATGATGAGGACGATCCCCCAGATGATCGCGACAACGCCGATCCACAGCACGATGGACAGCACGCCGACGCCGGGCTTGGCCACGAACAGGATCCCGATGACGAGGGACAGGACGGCGGACAAGAGAAGCATCCACCGCGGCTGGGTGCGCGTGCTCGCGAAGGCGCCGAAGCCCTGGAAGATGGCCGCGACGATGAACCAGATCCCGAGGATCCAGGTCAGCACGACGGCGACGTCGAACGGGTGGATGATCGCGATGAGCCCGGCGAGGATCGAGATGACGCCGAAGGTGATCTTCCAGCCCCTGCCGGTCGCGCCTTTCTGGAACGCGGCGACGAGGTCGACGACGCCCTCGATGAGCGCCCAGATGCCCCAGAGGACCGCGAGCGCGACCGCGGTGATGCCCGGCCAGATCATCGCCGCGAGCCCGAAGAGGACGGCGATGATCCCGCGCACGAGAAGCATGCCCCAGTTGTCGTCCAGCCAGTTCTTCTCCACGGCACGAGCGTGGCAGATCCGGGACGGCGCCGGGTCACTCTGCGCGGGTGAAATGCGGCGTGTCGCCGCCCGGAGCGGCCCCCTACAGTGACCCGCATGACGAAGTGGGAGTACGCAACGGTTCCCCTGATGATCCACGCGACGAAGCAGATCCTCGACAACTGGGGCGAGGACGGCTGGGAGCTGGTCCAGGTCATCACGGGACCGGACGGCAACAGCCTGGTGGCCTACTTCAAGCGTCCCAAGGCGTAACGGGGATGGGTGCGGTCGAAGACCGGCTCGCCGAGCTCGGGCTGAGCGTTCCGGACATCGCCCCGCCCGCGGGCGCCTACGTGCCCGCGCTCCGTGAGGGCGCCCTCGTCTTCACGTCGGGCCAGCTGCCTCTGGTATCCGGCGAGCTGCCGAGGACCGGCAAGGTCGGCGACGGTCCGGGTTTGGTGGCGGCGGACGACGCCAAGGCGCTGGCGCAGAGCTGCGCGCTGAACGCCATCGCCGCGGTCAAGTCGGTGGTGGGGGACCTCGACCGGGTGACCCGTGTGGTCAAGGTGGTCGGCTTCGTCGCGTCTGACCCGTCCTTCACCGGTCAGCCGGGCGTGATCAACGGCGCCAGCGAGCTCTTGGGTACGGCGTTCGGCGATGCGGGGGTGCACGCGCGGTCTGCGGTCGGAGTCGCGGTGCTTCCCCTTGACTCGCCGGTCGAGGTCGAGATCGTCGTCGCCGTGTCCGACTGACGGTCCCTCCCGCTCGTATGCCGGTCCGCGACT
>JBKPKI010000080.1:0-22730 GCA_046731055.1 Actinomycetota bacterium
ACCCCGGGCGTTGCTCTCATAGAATCTCGCCGGCCCCGTCCGGGGGCCACCTGACCTCGAG
The DNA here is from genome assembly GCA_046731055.1 of Actinomycetota bacterium. Taxonomy (GTDB): domain Bacteria; phylum Actinomycetota; class Actinomycetes; order Actinomycetales; family Dermatophilaceae; genus Lapillicoccus. Next base: position 62 of record JBKPKI010000080.1, read on the forward strand.
GAGACATCCCGTGCCGACGTATGCGTATGCCTGCACCGCGTGCGGTCACGCGTTCGACGCGGTCCAGAAGTTCACCGACGCGGCCCTGACCGAGTGCCCGGAGTGCGGTGGGCGGTTGCGAAAGGTCTACACGTCGATCGGCGTCACCTTCAAGGGCTCGGGGTTCTACCGGAACGACTCCCGGGCCGCGGCCAACGGAGAGTCGGGTAAGTCGTCCGACTCGTCCTCCGACAAGGCATCGGAGAAGGCATCGGAGAAGGCGCCTGACAAATCCTCGGGCTCGGGGTCCGAGAAGAGGTCGGAGAAGTCCTCGGGGACGTCGAAGGGGGCCTCCGAGAAGTCGCCGTCGTCAGCGACGTCGAGCTCGAAGAGCAGCGCCACGGCCGCGCACTGACGTCGGGCCCGCCGGGTGGAGGCGACCTCGTCCCCATGGTGTGGCCGGTTCGTCCCGGCGTCCACAGGGGCGTCGAGACGCATACCGGCGTTGAGGAGCCGTCCCTAGGGTCAGGGTCATGGCGAGCGCGGTACGGGCGGAGATCGGGGTCATCGGCGGCTCGGGGTTCTACGAGTTCCTCCAGGACGCCGAGCGGGTCACCGTCGAGACGCCCTTCGGCGCGCCCAGCGACGACCTCGTCGTGGGCGAGGTCCGCGGGCGCCGGGTGGCCTTCCTAGCCCGGCACGGCAGCGACCACCGGCTCGCGCCACATCTGATCCCGTACCGCGCCAACCTCTGGGCGCTCCGGTCCGTCGGCGTTCGACAGGTTCTCGCGCCCTGCGCGGTGGGTTCGCTGCGTCCTGACCTCGGCCCCGGGACGGTGGTCGTCGTCGACCAGGTCGTCGACCGCACCTGGGGGCGGGCACACACCGTCTACGACCAGCCGGGTCCGGTCGTCCACGTCGGGTTCGCCGATCCGTACTGCCCGCGCGGCCGGGCCGTGGCGGTCCGCGCGGCGCATGACGCGGGTCTACCCGTCGAGGACCACGGCACGCTGGTGGTGATGAACGGTCCGCGATTCTCGTCACGGGCGGAGAGCGAGTGGCATCAGCGGGCCGGCTGGGCGGTCGTCGGGATGACGGGTATGCCCGAGGCCGGCATCGCGCGTGAGCTTGCGCTCTGTTACACCACCGTCGCGCTCGTCACCGACCTCGATGCCGGCGTGGAGGGAGAGACCGGTGTCACGCAGGCGGAGGTGTTCCAGGTCTTCGCGGAGAACATCGACCGCCTCAAGGTTGTGCTTGCCGACGTGGTCGAGCGCCTGCCCGCGTCCGAGCCCGACGATGCCGCGACGTGCGCGTGCCGGCGGGCCCTTGACGGGCTCACCCTGCCGTTCGCCCTCCCGACGTGACCGTCCGACGATGAGGGCCCCGGAATGATCGGGTCCGGTTCGGCGCCGGTCCCTTCGCCCGCAGAGACGCCGCGCGACCCACCGTGGGGTCGCACGCGATGGGGACGTCCTCGCCGGGGACCGGTCTCCCGGCGGCGACGCTGGCGGCAGTCGCAGACGCTGCGCATCGTGGCGGCCGTCCTGGTCGGTTTGGCGGCCTGGCTCACGGTCGGCGCGGTGATTCCGCAGCCGGCCGACCCGGGGGTTCCGACGGTGGTGGCCGCCCGCGACCTCGCCCTCGGTTCCACTGTCTCGGCTGACGACCTCCGGGTGGAACGTCGTCCCGAGGCACAACGGCCGGCCGGATCGCTCGCGGACCCGGGCGCGGCGGTCGGACAGGTGGTGTCCGGACCGGTGCTGGCCGGCGAGATCGTCACGCCGGCGCGCTTTCGCGGCGCCAGCCAGCTGGTCGGTCTGGCTCCAGGGCTGGTCGCGGTGAGCCTGCCGGTCACGGATCCGATCCTGCTGACGACGCTGCGGCCCGCGGACACCGTGTCGGTGTTGGCCACCGGGTCCGGGCAGCCGCTGGCAACCGTCGCCCGCGTTCTTTCGACGGATCTTCCTCACACTGGCGTCCTCGCGGCGGGCGATGCCGGACCAGGTCACCTCATCGTCGCGGTCACGGCCGACGAAGCACGCAACCTCGCTGTCGCGCTGGGCCCACAGAGCGCCACAGCAGGTTTTCTCGTCGCGGTTCGTGGCTGAGCCGGCTTGTGCAGTCCGGCCTCTCCAGCCGCAGGCGTTCACGTCGCCGAAACGCGGCTTCGCTAGGGTCGACGGGGCCCAAACGCGTCCACGTGTGACTCTCTGCGCTGCAGCGGAAGGGAAGGTCAGATCGTGATCAAGGGTTTCAGGGACTTCATCCTCCGCGGCAACGTCATCGACCTGGCGGTCGCGGTCGTCATCGGCGCGGCGTTCGTCGCCGTCATCACGGCGTTGGTCGACAACATCATCAACCCGCTGATCGCCGCCATCTTCGGCCAGCCCGACATCACAGGCGTCGGGAGCTTCACCATCAACGGGGCCAACTTCTCGATCGGCGCCGTCCTTCAGGCCATCCTCAACCTCCTCTTCGTGGCGATTGCCGTCTACTTCGTTCTCGTGCTGCCGATGAACCGGCTCATGCAGCTGCGCAAGGCGGGCGAGGAGGAGCCGTCAGAGGCGCCGTCCGAAGAGGTGCTGCTTCTCACCCAGATCCGCGACCTGCTCGGTGGCGCGGACACGAGTGTCGTCGGCCCTCCGAGTGGTGATCCGGCGCCGGCCGCACCGACGTACCCACCCGGGCCGACCAGCCATTGACCGTAGCGGCGTCCCCTCTGGCGTGGCGGACGACATTGCGAGCACCTTCGTCACCGCGCGCACACGTTCGAACGTGTGCGCACGGTGACGGGCGTGTGCGCAATCTCGGCCGTCTGACCGCAAAGCGGTGTCCGCGCGGACGGATATCGTGCCGCCATGTTCGACCATGTGGGCATCCAGGCGGCCGACGTCGACGCGGCAGTCGCGTTCTACCTGCGCGTCTTCGGGCCGATCGGGTTCACCGAGGCAACTCGTCATCCCGTCGGCGACTCCGCAGTCGTGGGCATCGCCGGACGGCGTGGCTTCCCGGGGTTTTGGATCGGTCCGGCGGGCGGTGACGAGACCCGGGAGATCCACATCGCCTTCAGCGCTCTGAGCACCGACGAGGTGGACGCCGTCCATCGGGCGGCCCTCAATGCGGGCGCCGAGATCCTCCACGCGCCGCGGATCTTCCCGGAGTACCACCCCGGTTACTACGCGGTGTTCGTCCGGGACCTCGACGGCCACAATGTCGAGGCGGTGCACCACATCCAGCCGGCGGCCGCTGGGGACTGACCGCCGGCGACGATTCTGGTGACGCGGTCGCCGCCGATCAGTCCCAGTGCGGCGGGCGCTGGTCCCGCAGCCACTGCTCGTGCGCGCCGTTGTCGCGGTGCTCGCCCCAACCGACGTCGGTGTCGTCCGTGGTCTGGGCGGCCGGGTCGGCGGTCTCGGTCGTACCCCGGCGCACCGCGCGCCTCCGACGGCGCGCGGAGGAACGCGGACTGCTCGCCGGCTGACGCGAGCCGTTGGAGCCGACAGCCCCATCGGTGGCCGGCGCCAGCCTCTCCGACTCGGAACCCGCCGACGGCTCCACGCCTGAGTCAGCCGCCACACGCCCTTCCGGCTCGTCGGGAACCGTCGGCGTCAGCTCGTCCGACTCGTCGGCGATCGGCGTCCCCAGCGCCCTCGCCTGCTCGCGAACCGCCGTCATGATGCGCGCCACCTCGGGCGCCGGATCCCGGTAGAGGTCGGTACTCCAGACCCTCAGGTGCCGCCATCCCTGCCGCTCGAGCGCCTGCGGCCACAACCGGTCCCGGTCCCGCGTACCCCGCCACGTCGCGTACTCAGGGCCGTCGCCGTCGACGGCGACCAACCACCGCTCGGCGGGACCCCGAGCGCGCAGCGCGAGGTCGACGCGGTGCGGCCCCGTCCCGATGCGCTCGGCGACCACGAGCCCTTCCCGGCGCAGCCGGGCGGCGAGTTCGGTCATCAACGGGTCGGTTGCCGCCACGGCGTCGGCCGACGTCGACATCGCGGACCCGTCCGCCGCAACCAACAGCAGATCGCGCAAGGCGATGCCGGCGTCGGGCAGCCGGCTCTCGTCCAGCTGGTTCGGGGCGATCGAGGACACCACGGTGACGCGACGCCGCGCCGACGTCACCGCGGCCCGCAGCTGCCGTGAAGCGTCCGGGCCAGACAAAGCCGGGAACCGGTGAAGAACCCGGCCGTGCCGCGTCTTGCCGTACCCCACGCTCAAGACGACGGCGTCGCGCGCCACGCCCGCGGCCGAGTCCATCGACACCACGGCGACCGGTCGAGCCGCTTCGGCGTCGAGGAACGCCAGTGGCTCAGGCTCGGCCGCCGCGTCGAGCGTGCCGGTCGTCGTCGCGAGCGCCCAGCGGATCCGCTCGGCGTGCCGCTCGGTAAGCGTCACCACGGCGAGCGTCTCCTCCCGGCGGTGCCGGGCGTGGTCGAGGACGAGGGAGACGACGCGGTCGACCTCGGCGTCGGTCGAGTCGATCGTCGCCTCCTCGCCCGGCTCGACAGTGGCGCGGCCGTCGACCAGCTCGAGCGCGACCGGCGGGTCGAAAATCGGACTGGGCGGACCGACGAAGCCCTCCGCGTAGCGACCGCCCGCGAGCCGGAGGAGCCGGGCGTCCGCATACCCGTGAGCCCAGGTCAGCCGATGCCCCGGGAGCACCAGCGAGAGGTCCTCGAGCAGCGACGGCCGCGGAGCCTCAGCTTCGGCCACGGCCCCGGGACCGGCGGTGAATCCCGTGGGCCAGGTCGTCCGTGAGTCGCCGAACGCCACCGCCTGCCGGCCCCGCGCCAGCGCGCTGACGGCGGCGGCGGAGGTCAGCGCACCCGCTCCGACAACGACGACGACGTCGAACCACGCGCCGGGCGGCAGCGCCTCACCGACGACGAGCGGGCTCATCGCCCAGCACGGCGCGGCCCCGAGAAGGAGGTCCGCTGACGGTTCGAACGCGGCTCCCAGCGACGTGGGGCGGCCCGCCCGGTCAGCCTCGGCTCGAAGCATCGCCGCCGCGGCGCGGTTCGACTCGCCGGCCGAGGTGTGCCAGGCCCCCGCTTCGACACGCGTTCGCCGGGCGTTCTCCGCCAAATGCTCGCGGTCGTCCGCGGCGTACCCCTCGGCCGCCTCGCGAAGGGCCGTCCCGTCGTGCCGGCCGTACCGACGGTCGCCGTCCGCGACGTGACGGGCAATCGACACCCACCAGATGTGCTCGAGCTCCGCGGTGACCTCCTCGGCCTCGACGCCGCGGGCCGCGAAGTCGTCGACAACCTCGCCCATGCCCGCGGCCCGCAGGTCGTCGATCACCGGCACCACGGCGGGCAGGACGGCCAGCCGCTCGGGCCGTGCCGCCAGGGCCGTCAGCCGGGCCCGGAGCTCGTCCAAGGGAGTGGTATGCACGTCACCGCCGGCGGCGGTCGAAGCCAACCGCTGCCCCAGCCAGGTCAGGTCGGCGTCGATCTCGTCGTACGCGTCCTGGGCCTCGTCCAGCTGCGGCGAGATCTCGGGTCGTCCACCGGCGCCGACGAGGGCGTACCAGGCGGTCCGCTGGGTCCGCGCCCGCAGCAGCTCCGCGTGCAGGTCGTCCGGCGGCGGACCCGGACGGAGCAACCGGGTGGCGAGGCGTCGAACCCGCCACCGTGCCCACCACCCCAGCTCGACACCGTGTGCGGTCCGGTACTCCTGCGTGCCGGTTGCGGCCACGTGCTCGTCGAGGGGCACGTCGAAGATCTCCGGCCGGAACACCTCGAGGGTCTCGCGGACTCCGCTCATGGTCGTGACCGCGATCTTCCAGTCCTGCGCCGTCCGCGCCGGTGGCAGCGACGACTCCGCGAGGATCGCGTCCAGGGTGGTGGCCTTGTCGTCGAAGCCGTCGGCCAGCCGCCTCACGATCGACAAGGCGCGCGCCACCTCGTCGTCAGTCGTGATCCGGGCGCCGTACCACGGGTCCCCCGTCTCCCCCGACGTCCATGCGCCCGCCGCGGCAGCCGCGGTGAGGTCCTCGGCCAGCTCGTCCAGCCGCTCCCGTGACAGCCTGGCCAAGGCCGCGCCCCGAATCCGGACCCGCGACGCCGGTGGAGGGGTCCGCGAACCCAGTTCGCTGATCGCGCACTGTGCCTCGTGGACGCTGACGCCCCACGGCGCGCGCACCTCGTGCATCGCGGCGGCGTGGTCGCGCAACGCGTCCCGCTGGGCGCGCAGCCGGCTCTCCAGCTTCCCGCCGATCGGCAACCGATCGGCCCAGGACTCGTCGGCGCCGGGGGTGTCCACGAGAGACACGACCTGCGCCAGCGTTCCCCGATGGTCGAACAACGCGTCAGCCACATCGGCCACCAGTGACCCCAGCCCCACCGTGTCGAGGCGGCGCCGGACGTCCTCGATCTCGGAGCGCTGCTCGGCCACGAGGAGAGTCGAATTGCGTTGACCGGCAAGGGCGGCCACCAGATTGGCGATCGTCTGAGTGGTGCCCGTCCCGGGCGGTGCCTCGACCACGACGTCCTCGCCCCGCAGCACCGCGTCGACGACCGCGCTCTGCGCAGAGTCGGCGTCGAGGACCAGCCGCTCAGCCGCGGGGTCCGGGTCAGCGTCGTCGAGCTCGTCCAGGTCCGCCGCCGGTTCGGCGGGTATGCCATCGGCCGGCTCGACCTCGGTCTCCGGACTCGGCTGCTCGTCCGGTTCCGTCGTCACCGTCCGCTGCGTCGTCGCGCCGGACCTCTCGGCCAGCGCCGCGACGACCGCGTGCCCGGCCAGCCGTTCGACCGACGCCGGCTCGGCGAGTTCCGCCAGGTCGCCGACCATCGCCAGCTTGCCGTGCGGGAACGTGCTGACGAGGACCCGCGGGGTCACCGTGAACCCCGGCAGCCCCTCGCAGAGCCGAGCCAATGTCGCATACACGGGGTAAGGGTCGAACCCGTTGTTGACTGTGGACATCTCGGCGAGTGACCCGCTGTCGATGTCGATGCCGGCCGTGGACCGCAGGTACTGCGCGAGGACCGGGTTCAGCTCGACCTCGTCGCCGAGGATCACGTCGAAGTCGCCGGCGACCGGATCGCTCGGTCTCAGGGTGCACGACCGCAACAGGATCGGAGCATGCGGCGGTCTCGGCGCCCCCGGGTGCTCCCAGGTCGCCATGCCGGCCGCGAGGAACGACGTCTCAAGCCCCCGGCCCGACCGCAGGGCCAGCGCGCGACTGCGAATCTCCGCCGCCCGGGAACGCGCCTCGGCGAAGGCTCCTCGCTCTCGCACGAGGTCCGAGAGCCGGGTCGGCCGTCCCGCCAGCAGCATCGACACCCCACCGGGGTGCGCGGTGGTGAGGTCGAGAACGCCGCTGGGCGGCTCGACGTACCACAGCAGCGTGTTCGGCCCGCCGAGTGACGACAGCTGGCGCCGCCAGGCCGCGAGTGCTGCCGCCACGGTCTCGGCCCGTCCGGGCGGGCGCGGCGCGTCGCTCTCGAACGGGCCGGAACTCACCCGGAGAGGCTAACGAACGTGCGCCGCCTCAGCCGGTTTCCGCTCCGGCAGGGCGAGCCGGAAGATCTTGCCCCACGTGGACCCGACCTGCTTCCACAGCGGCCCGGTGGTGTACGGCAGTCCGTACCGCGCGCAGATCTCGCGGACCTGGACCGCCACCTCGGCATACCGGTTGGACGGGAGGTCGGGGAAGAGGTGGTGCTCGATCTGGTGGGAGAGGTTGCCGGTCATCAGATGCATGGCCTTGCTCCCCGAGATGTTGGCCGACCCGATCATCTGCCGGACGTACCAGTCCCCGCGGGTCTCTCCCTCGATCATCTCCTCGGTGAACGTGTCAGTCCCGTCGGGGAAGTGGCCGCAGAAGATCACGGCGTGCGCCCAGACGTTGCGGATGGCGTTCGCGGCCAGCGTTCCGAGCAGGGCGGGGACGAAGGACCCGGTGAGTGCGGCGACGGCCGGAGTGGCGACGTAGTCCTTGGCGAACTGCGTCGCCACCTTGCGGCCCATGGCCTTGAGGTCGCGGCGCAGGTCCGTCTTGGACTTCTTGCCCTCGGCGAAGTCCTGGAGCTCGAGGTCGTAGATGGCAATACCCCACTCGAACACCGGCGCCAGCAGCGCGTTGTAAAGCGGGTTGCCGAGGTTCCAGGGCTGCCACTCCTGCTTCGGGTCGACCCGCAGGATGTTGTAGCCCACGTCGCGGTCCTTGCCGACGACGTTGGTCCAGGTGTGGTGCAGGTCGTTGTGGGTGTGCTTCCAGGAGGCGGCCGGGGTGACGAAGTCCCACTCCCACGTGGTCGAGTGGATGTCGGGGTCGCGCATCCAGTCCCACTGGCCGTGGAGGACGTTGTGGCCGATCTCCATGTTCTCAAGGATCTTGGCGACCGAGAGCATCGCGACGCCGGCGACCCACGCCGGGGGAAGGCTGGCGAAGACGAGACAGGCTCGGCCGCCCAGCTCCAGGCTGCGCTGGGTGCGGATCACGCGACGGATGTATGCGGCGTCCTTCGCGCCGCGCTCGGCCAGGACGGCGTCGCGAATCGCGTCGAGCTCCCGGCCCAGTTCGGCCACGTCGTCGTCGGAGAGGTGGGCGGCGGCATCCGGCCGGACGGTCGGGTGGCCCGCCTTGGCCAGGACCGGCCGGCGTCGGAGGGGCTTGACGTCGGTGGGCGCGGGAGCGAGCCGCGTGAGGGCGGTCACGGGGAGAGCGGTCATGGGATGGAGCTCCTCAGATCTCGAGGTGTACGGGGCCCGCCGCGGCGGACACACAGGTCTGGATCAGCTGCCCTTCGTCCCCATGCACCTCGCCGGTGCGCAGGTCGCGGACCTGTCCGGCGAGCAGGGGCACGAGGCAGCTCTGGCAGATGCCCATGCGGCAGCCGCTGGGCATCACGACGCCGGCGTCCTCGCCGGCTTCGAGGATGGGGGTCGAACCGTCGGCCTCGACCTCCTTATCGGAGGTCTCGAACGTCACCAGGCCGCCTTCCCCTCCGGCGCCATCGAGCAGCACGGGGGCGAAGCGCTCGACGCTGAGCTGTCCGGGCACCTCAGCCGACTGCCACAGGGCCGTCGCCGCGTCGAGCATCTCGGCCGGACCGCAGACGTATGCGGCCCGCGTTCGCCAGTCGGGGACGACGGCGTCGAGGTCACCGGTGGTCGTCAAGTCGATGCGGCCGCGGTCGCCGGTGACCCAGTGGACCACCTTCAGGCCGGGACGCGAGGCGGCTAGGGCCTGCAACTCGTCACGGAACAGCGCGTCGGCGAGCGTGCGTGAGGAATGGACCAGGACGACGTCGGCGTCGCTTCGCCGCCGCACCAGAGTGCGGATCATGGACATCACCGGCGTGAGTCCGCTGCCGGCCGTGAGCATGAGCAAGGGTCGCGGGTGCTCCGGGAGGACGAAGTCGCCCTGGGGCGGCGCGAGGAACAGTACGTGCCCAGGCCGGGTCCGACGGACCAGGGTCTCCGAGACGACGCCCGTAGTGGTGACGGTGATCGCGGGATCCTCGCCCCCGGCACTGGTCAGCGAATAGGAGCGCCAGTGCCGAACCCCGTCGATCTCTACGCCGACTCGGGCGTACTGACCGGCCTGGTGAGCATGCCAGCCGCGACCCGGACGAAACGAGATCGTCGCCGAGTCGGAGGTCTCGCGGACCACGGCCGTGACAACGCCGCGCAGCTGTCGGGGTGAGCTCAGCGGGTTGACCAGCCAGAGGAAGTCCTCAGGGGCTCGCGGGGTGGTGAACACCGTCGCCACCCGGGCCAGGGGCGAGAGCTTCGGCACCTCTTGAGCCTGTCAAGGATGCGGCCGGATTGCTCGTGGCGCAGCATACGATGCGGTCGGCTAAATTGTCCCAACAAGACAAAGAATGAGGTTTGAATGGCGTTGAGGTCCTCTGATCCGCCTTGGTTCGCTCTTCCGGCACAGATCGGCCTCGCGTTGCGGCCGAGTCTGCCAGATGTCGTGGCCGAGGTCATCGCGGCGGTGGCGGTCGCCGTGCCCGCATACGCGCGGCCCTTGGAGGGGCGGTTCGGCGAGGCTGTGCAACAGGGTGTGGAGGTCGCCCTGGCGCGGTTCCTCGAGCTGCCGGGCACCACCGAACCGGCTCTCTCGCCGGAGAGCCGGCGGGTGTATGCGGCGCTCGGTCGCGGGGAGGTACGCCAGGGCCGCACGTTGGAGGGCCTGCTCGCGGCCTACCGTGCCGGCGCTCGAGTGACGCTGCGGCGGATGTCGCAGGTCGCCCTCGAGGCGGGCCTCGACACCGACGTCCTCGTCGCGTTGGGCGAGTCGATCCTTGCCTACATCGAGGAGCTGTCCGCGGCCAGCGCGCACGGGTTCGCGTTCGAGCAGTCGGAGCGTGCCGGCGAGATGGACCGCCGGCGGGTCGACCTGCTGGAGCTTCTGCTCCACGGCCAGGCCGACGACCTGGCAGCGCAGCGGGCAGCCGCGGCCGCCGGCTGGGTGCTGCCGTCCGCGCTCGTCGCGGTGACCATGCCGCTCGACCAGGCGTCGGGGGTACGGTTCCAGCTCGGCTCAAGAGCGCTGACCATGGGCCGGGTCACCGACGCCGTCGCGCTCGTTCCGGCGCCACGCTCGAGCCGCGAGCGAGCCGAGCTCGAGCGGGCGCTAGGCGGACGTGGCGCAGTGATCGGGCCAGCACGGGACTGGCGCCGCGTGCCCGACTCACTCCGTCTGGCAACGACGGCAGCGACTGCGCTGTCGCGTGGTCCGGAACGCGGGGCTGCCGATGAGGCCGCTGGTCCGGTGTGGGTCGAGGACCATCTCGCGGACCTCGTCATCGGGGCCGAGTCGCAGGCCCTGGAGGACCTGGCGGAGCTGCGACTGGCTCCGCTCGCCGAGTTGAGGCCGGGGCAACGGGAGAAGCTGGCGTCGACCTTGCACGCGTGGCTGCGGCACTGGGGACAACGAGGCCCCATCGCGGCGGAGCTCAACGTGCACCCGCAGACGGTCGGGTACCGGCTGACCCAGCTGCGCGAGCTGTTTGGTGATGCGCTGGACGACCCCCAGGTGCGGTTCGAGCTGGAGCTGGTGCTGCGCGGCGGGCACCGCTAAGCCGTCACACCCGGGGCGTGCACGCCCGCCTGACGTCACGAACGATTTCCGCTGCCATATCGATCGATTGGCGGAGGTGCTCAGGTGTCTTGCCCAGCTGACCCAGAAGACCCGTCACGCGTCGCTCGAAGTCGGTCGGTGCGCTCGGCAGAGCGCCCGCGGCGGCGACGGCGCTCTTCTCGTTGACCAGCCACCGGCCGTCGAACCCGTGCAACACGTGTGCGCAGAGCAGCACGGCCCGGCTCAAGCAGAGGGCGACGTAGGCGGCGTCGCCGCGGCTGGTCGCCTTAGCCGCGATCTGGAGGAGGAAGTCCGCCTCCCAGAGGTTGCGGACCAAGGCTGCGCGCAGCGCATCGGGGTAGGTGATCGCGTCGCGGAGCTCGGTGAGCTCGCCGGTGGGGTCGGCGAGCACGACGGCCAGGACAAGCTCCCCGACGTAGGCGAAGTCGGGGACGCCGAGCGGGTGGCCGGTCTGGGCGTTCCAGTTGTATGCGCCCCGGTGCGCTCGCGCCCAGGCGGCCCTTACTCGGTCCACATCGCGGTAGATCCAGTCGACGTGGAGCCCGTCGCCCGCTGGGTCGTTGCTCTTGATCACGAGCCACGCGCCGCCGTCGACCCAGGGACCCCACTCGCCGAGCTTGGTGACCTGCGCGTCCGGGCCGGCCACCTCTCGGGCCAGTGCGCCGAGTGCCTCGATGTCGAGGTCGTCGCGGTAGTAGATCCCGAGATCGACGTCGGAGTCGGGCATGTGCTCGCCACGGGCGCGGCTGCCGCCGAGGACCGCGCCGACCACGCCGCTGACCGACGTCAGCCGCTGGGCGAGCGCGTCGAGGTCGAGGATGTCGGGGACGGCGCCGTCGGGCAGGGTCACTCGACGGCGTTGGCGTCGTCGGGCGATTCGTCGCCTGCGCCGCTCGGCGCGTCATCGGGTCGCACGACCGGCATGTGCTCCGGCCGTGGTGCAGCGATGTGGACGACGCCGTCCTCGAGGTCTACCCGTGTCAGGCCGTCGCCCTCGGTGCCCGGAATCTGGGCTTCGATCCGCTTGCGGTCGCGTTCCTGGCGCAGGTGCTGGTGCCCCGGATTGAAGATCTCCACAAGGCCGTCCCAGCTCATAAAGGGGAGGCTAGCTCCCGGCTGGTACGTCGCATACCGGCTGGCTTGGCGCTGTGGACGGTTGGGTACGTTCGAACCCATGCAGACGAGAGCAATCGGAGACCGGAAGGTGTCGGCGATCGGGCTGGGCGCCATGCAGCTGTCCATCAGCGGTCGGCCGGACCACGAGCAGGGCGTCGCGACGATCCATGCTGCTCTCGAGGCGGGCGTCACGCTCATCGACACGGCCGACTCCTACTGCCTCGACGACAGCGAGGTGGGCCACAACGAGCGGCTGATCGGCGAGGCGCTGCGGTCGTGGGGCGGTGACCCGTCTGACGTGCTGGTTGCCACCAAGGGCGGTCACATTCGGCCGGGCGGTCGCTGGGAGGTGGACGGCACGCCGTCGCACCTTCGGTCGGCCTGCGAAGCGTCATTGAGGGCGCTGGGTGTGGACACCATCGACCTGTACCAGTTCCACCGGCCCGACCCGTCGGTGCCGTACGCCGATTCCGTGGGTGCGCTGCGCGAACTGCGGGAGGCGGGGAAGGTCCGGACGGTGGGGATTTCGAACGCCAGCGTCGACCAGATCCGGGAGGCGGTCGAGATCCTCGGCGGCGGGCTGGTCAGCGTGCAGAACCAGTTCTCGCCGGACTTCAGGTCGTCGGAAGCCGAGCTGCGGCGGTGCGAGGAGATGGGCCTGGCCTTCCTGCCGTGGTCACCGTTCGGAGGTGCTTCGCGGGCGGCGGAGGTCGGATCCCGGTTCGCCGTGTTCGCGGAGGTCGCCACGGCCCACGACGTGAGTCCGCAGCAGGTGACGCTGGCATGGATGCTGGCGCTCTCACCGGTGGTGATCCCGATCCCTGGGTCGTCGCGTCCGGAGACAATCCGCGACTCGGTTGCCGCGGCGAACCTTCACCTCACCGACGACGAGCTGACCAGGCTTTCTGCTGCCTAGTCGGTTGGCGCTGGGGGCCTCGGTCTGCGGCGAGAAGTCGCTGGAGGCCCGTCGGTTACCCTTCGTGGGGCGCCGATGCGGCTCCGCCCTCGTAGCTCAGGGGATAGAGCACCGCTCTCCTAAAGCGGGTGTCGCAGGTTCGAATCCTGCCGGGGGCACCATGTGATTTCTTTTTATACCAATGTGGTTCGGGCAGCACTACACGACTCGGAGGCCCGTCGGATCGGTCCTAGTCCGCAGATAGTCCGCAAGGCCGGCGGCGCACACCTCGTCGAGCCCGGTCACGACGTCATCTAGATCGTGGTCGAACAGGTCCGCGTACACGTTGAGCGTTATAGACGCCTTCTCGTGCCCAAGGAGACGCTGCACACCGAGGACCGATGCCCCGGCGCTCACCGCCAAGCTCGCAGCGGTGTGGCGCAGTTCGTGCGGGGTGAGCAGCGCTTCCACCTCGGGTGGCACGAGGTAGCGCGTCTCGGCGGTGAGTCACGTCGGAGGAGTGTGGCCGTCCTTCCGCCCGGCGGGTTGAGCGGCTTACGTTCTGACGGCGTGGACGAGGTCTGCGAGCCGGTGCCACGTGATGTCGGGGAACCGGGCGTGGGCGGCTGCGGGGTCGATGGTCATGTCGAGGGTGTCCATCAGTAGCGCGGTGCGCGCCTGTCGGGCGAACGCGGGCGCGATCGGCTTCGCGGCGTTGGCGAGGACCGTCAGGCCGGCTCGGGGGATGTGGTTGATCTTGGTGGCGCCGAGTTGTTCGGCGAACTGGTTCATGGTCAGGTTCTGCGGGCCGGGGAGGTCCAGGCTCAGGTGGGACAGGCCCGGGCCGAAGACTGCGCGTTCGACGATCGCGGCAACGTCGCCGGCTGAGACGAAGTTGATCGGGTTCGTCCCACGACCGAAGACCAGGGCTGGGCCGTTGGGGAGCCTGGCCCCGACGATCTTGGCCCAGGTCTCCATGTAGGCGGTCGGTCGGGCGATCGTCCAGTCCAGGCTGCTCGCGCGGAGGTGCTGCTCGGCGGCGAACTTGGCCCGGAACAGCGCCATGGGGTGGTCCGGGCGGGCCCCGGCGACGGACAGGAGCACGAATTTCGTCGCGCCCTCGGCGGTGGCCGCGGCGACGAGGTTCGCCGTGCCGTCGCCGTCGACCTGCTCTGGACCTGTACGGCGTCCGCCGAGGAACCCGTGCATCGCCGCGATCACAGTGTCGCATCCCCGCACCGCCTCGTGGAGGCTGCCCGGGGCGAGCACGTCGCCGACCGCGATGTCCGCGGCAAGCCCGGCGGCGTGGGTAAGGTCGCGGGTGAACACCCGCACCCGGTGGCCGGCTCCCCCGAATCGAGTGACGAGATCGCGGCCGAGGAGCCCGGTGCCGCCGACGACGAGGATCATGACGCGGGCTCCGATAGCGCACGTTCGATCGCGGCGGACACGTCGCCGGTCGTGGTCTCGACGGGCTCGAGGTAGAACCGGGCGGACGAGATCCGGTCATCGGCCACACCGAAGATGATCACCCCAGCCATGGCGTGGTGGGCGCCGTCGCGGCGGGTGCCGCCCATCCGCCATTCGGACCAAACCTCGTTGCCGTGCTGCGCGGACGCGGTGATGCGGACCGTGATGTCGGGCATCCGGGCGAAGATGGCCGTCCAGTTCTGCCGCACCTGCGCCGGCCCGCGGAACCCGCGCAGCGGGTGCGCGGGGGTCTCGTTCACATAGTCGTCGTCGAAACAACCAACCAGGGCGTCCACGTCGTGCGCGTTCGTCGCGGCGACCAGCCTGTCCACGACACCCCCGGGGTTGGTCATCGCGCTCCCCGCGTGGTTGCTAAGCTTTGCATATTCACTCCAGTACTATGGAACGGATTATGGAGCAGGTCAAGACCTCCCGCCGCTACGACGCCAGCCGACGCCGCGAACAAGCCCGACGCACGCAGCACTCGGTGCTGGAAGCGGCCCGGCAGCGACTGCTACACCACGGGTATGCGGACACGACGGTGGCGATGATCGCCGCCGACGCGGGCACGTCCGTGGACACGATCTACAAGACCTTCGGCGGCAAGGCCGGCCTGGTCCGCACGCTGTGGCAACGGGACCTCGAAGGCGAACAGCCCACTCCCGCGCCGACCCGGTCCGACCAGCTCAGCAAGACCGAGACCGATCCCGTCCGCGTCCTGCGCGGCTGGGGCCGGTTCACCACCGAGCTCGCTCCGCGCGGCGCACCGATCATGCTCCTCGTCCGGGCCGCAGCCGCGACCGACGCGGACATGGCCGCCCTGCTCGTCGAGTCCGAGAAGCAGCGCCGCACACGAATGCGGCACAACGCGCGCCGCCTTCAACGTCGCGGCTGGCTCCGCGCCGGCATCACCCTCGCCGAGGCAACCGACATCCTCTGGACCTACAGTTCGGCCGAGGTCTACGACCTGCTCGTACTCAAATCCGGCTGGCCCGTCGAACGATACGGCGCATTCATCGGTGACGCCCTCGTCGCCGCACTACTCCCACCCGCTGCAACCACGGTCGCCCCGGCCGACAAACCCTGACCAGAACGGACAGACGCCGACCCGCCACTGACGCTGCCACCACTCCACCGGCCTCGCGTCGCCTGGTGCGTCCGCGGCGGCTTCTTCGTCGTCCTCGGCTTCCTTGGCCGCCGCCTTGACGTCCTTGGCGACGACGTCGTCGATCGCGGTCTGCACGATGCTCTCGGCCATCCGTATGGCCTGTCGGAGTTCGACGGCGGCAGGATCGGACACCACGGCCACGATGCCGGAGTGCCGTGGCTCGATCACGGACTCCAGTTCGCTTTCACTGCGGCACACTCCGAGTCTCAGCATCGCTCAAGGTTCGAAGGCCAGGGAACGGCCTTACAGCGGGGGGAACGCCGAGCAGATCCATTCCCATCGCTGAACTGCGCTCGGGCGCCCGAGATGACACAGACGTCGTTGCGATGGGGTGAGCTGTCCGCGTGGGGCCGAGTTCGGGTGGCCTCAGTGGCCGTCGTGGGGGACTAGCGTGCGGGGGAGGCCAGGCTGTTTCGAGTCCGGAGATGGGTGTACCAGTGAGCGAAGCCGACACCGCAGCACAGTCGACGGTCGGCACAGACGAACGGCCGTATGCCGCGGCGGCCGACCGGGTGGTGGCTGCGGCCGGTTCCGACGCGGAACGCGGGCTGAGCGGCGAAGAAGCGGCCCAGCGCCTCGCGTCGTATGGCCCGAACAAGGTGGCTGCCGAGGAGGCGCCATCGGCTGTGAAGGTCGCCGCCGTCCAGCTGCGGGACCCAATGAACATGATGCTGGTCGCGGTGGTGGTCGTCAGCCTGCTCATCGGGCAGGTCTCGACCGGGGTCATCGTCGGGCTGCTCATCGTCCTCAACGTCGCCCTGGGCACCCGCCAGGAGCTGGCCGCGCGGGCGAGTGTGGATGCGCTGGCCAAGATGCAGGTGCCGCAGGCACGGTTGGTCCGCGACGGGGTCGTCTCGATGGTCGAGGCCACCGAGGTTGTTCCTGGCGACATCGTCCAGGTCGAAGCGGGTGACATCGTGCCCGCCGACGGTCGGATCGTCCGGTCCGCCACGCTGGAGGCGCAGGAGGCCGCGCTGACCGGGGAAAGCGCCCCGATCGCCAAGGACACCAAGACCTTGGTCTCCTCCGAGGTGACGCTCGGAGACCGCACGAACATGCTGTTCCAGAACACCTCGGTGACCCGGGGCACGGGAACGATCGTGGTGACGGCGACCGGGGCGAAGACCGAGATGGGCCAGATCGCGACGATGCTGAGCTCGGTGACCCGGGCCAGGTCGCCGCTGCAGCGGGAGCTGGACTCGCTCACGAAGGTGTTGGGGATCATCGCGTGGGGGGCGGTCGCCGTCATCGTGGTGGTCGGCCTGATCCGCGGGATCCCGGGCCAGGACCTGTTGCTGCTCGGGACGGCGATGGCCATCTCGGCGATTCCGACGGGCATGCCGGCGTTCGTGTCGGGTCTGCTGTCGCTCGGTGCCAGGCAGCTTGCGGAGGCCAAGGCGGTGGTGAAGAACCTCACGGACGTCGAGACACTCGGCGCGACGAGCGCGATCAACACCGACAAGACCGGCACGTTGACGTTGAACCAGATGATGGTCTCGACGTTGTACGCCAGCGGTTCCTGGTTCACCGTCGAAGGCGAGGGCTACCGCAAGACCGGCGCACTTCTGTCGGTGGCCGGCACGCCGGTTCCCGATTTCACCCGGCTCGCGTTGGGCCTCGCGTTGGACAGTGACGCCGTCGTCCACGATGACGGGTCGGTGATCGGGGATCCGACCGAGGCGGCGCTGGTGGTGCTGGCCGCCAAGCTGGGGGTGGATGCCGAGGAGACCCGGCGCGCATACCCGCGGCTGTCGGAGGTTCCGTTCGACTCCGAGTACAAGTTCATGGCGACGTTCCACCGGGTCACCCTGGACGGCGCCGAGCACGTCATCGAGCTGGTCAAGGGTGCACCCGACGTCGTGATCTCCCGCTGCCGCCACGCGGGTGGCCCGCTCAGCGGCTCCCAGGTCCCGTTCGACCAGGCGCGGCGGGGAGTCATCGAGGCCAACGAACGGATGGGCCGCCAAGGCCTGCGGGTCTTAGCGTTTGCGGCACGGCTGGTCGACAACAAGGAACTGGCCACGATGTCCGAGGACCCGATGGCATTGACACAAGGTCTATCGTTCGTGGGTCTGGCCGGGATCATCGACCCGCTGCGCGCGGAGGCCAAGGACGCGGTCGCCGTCGCTCTCGCGGCCGGCATCGACGTGCGGATGATCACCGGCGACCACGCCGTCACCGCGCGGGCGATCGGTAAGGATCTCGGTCTGGGTCCCGGGGCGATCAACGGCGCCGAGCTGCAGTCCCTCACCGACGAACAGCTCAAGCAGCAGCTGCCCGACCTGCACGTCTTCGGACGGGTCACGCCGCAGGACAAGCTACGGCTGGCCCGGGCCATGCAGGAGCAGGGGATGATCGTGGCGATGACTGGCGATGCCGTCAACGACGCGGCGGCCCTGAAGCAGGCCGACATCGGCGTGGCGATGGGAAGCGGCAGCGAGGTAACCAAGCAGGCGGCCCGTATGGTGCTCACCGACGACAACTTCGGGACGCTCGTGCACGCAGTGGGCATCGGCCGGCGGGTCTACGCCAAGGTCGTCTCCTACGTCCGCTACCAGATGACCCAGCTGCTGTCCCTGGTGTTCCTCTTCCTCGCCGCCACCGTGTTCAATGTCAACCAGGGTGTGGCGATGACGCCGCCGATGGTGCTGTACCTGCTGTTCTTCGCCACCGCGGTCGGGGTCGTCATCATCGCCGTCGACCCCGGCGACCCCGATGTCATGCACCGTCCTCCGCGGGACCCCGCGGTAATGATCACCAACCGAGGCGCCGTCACCATGTGGGTCATCTACGCGCTCGTGCTGTTCCTCGCCGCGTTCCTGCCATTGGTAGCCGGACCGGATGAACCCAGCCCCAACCACGCCAGCTTGTCGATGACCATGACCTTCGCGGTCATGGGGCTGGGAACCGCGTTCAACGCGATAGTCAACCGCCGCGACCCCACCAGCGGGCTGACACCCCCCCTCCTCAAGGCCCTGGCCATCGCCCTCGTCCCTATGGCCATGGTCTTCCTGGCTACCCAGCTCCCGACGTTGCAGGGAGCCCTGCTCACCGTCCCGCTTACTGGACGCCAATGGATCGTCTGCGCCGGCCTCGCCGCCCTGCTCCCGGTCGTCGTCGAGCTCGGCAAGGCGATCAGGAGGCGCCGTCACCAGCACTCGGAGTTGCTGAGCCTGGAAGACGCGATTGCACCGGCGCGCGCCGAAACCCGTCGCACGTGATCGAGTGCGCCGACATCGATAACGCCCTGCACCGCTCCGGAAACCAGCTTCTCGGAGTGCCGCTAACCTCCCGCGGTCCCGATACTGCACCCGACTACTCGTTAGCCGGCTTCGCGGAGTTCACGCCGGCTCTCGTTGTACGGGGATAAGACCCGCGTCTCGGGCCGCCCGGATGTAGCGGGAGGCATGGGCAATGGACAGGTTGAGCGTCTCGGAAGTGGTCCGCTGAACCGGCCGCCCGTCGCTCCTGGCGTCAGGCCCGGGTCACCCACGCGCCCACTGTCATGATCGCCGAACGCGCCGCCGACCTCATCCGAGCCAGCAACGTCGAGCCCGAAGCAGGCCGGTCAGACGCTGCCCGACCCTCGCTTCCCGGGTGCAGCGTCCCGCCACGCGTCTGGTGAGAGCGTCGCTCAGGCGGTGTGACCGGGGTGGGATGGTCGCGCAACCAGCAGCACGGCGAGGAGCAGCAACAGTGCGACAACCGTGGTCCAGGTGATGACGGTGGCGGTGAGGGGCCGAACGATCAGCAGGACCGCGGCGGCGGCCACGGCGATGCCCGCACGGATCACCGTGTCGTGGGAACCGCTCCACTGGCCGACCGTGCCGGTGCTGATTCCCCGTTCGTCGCCGGCCCGCTGGACCGCGGCTGCCGCGTCTGTCAGGGCCTGGCGGGAAGCGGTTGCCGGGCCGGAGGGGCCGCCGAACCAGGCGATCGTCGCGATGACGATGCCGAGGATGAGCAGGGCAACGATGGTCCCTTGGGCGAAGATCAGGGCCTGCTCGTAGATCGCGTCCGCGGCGCCCGTGGACAGGGTTCCCGGGGCCAGAGTGTTGACGAAGACCAGGTGACCCACGGCGACCCCGGCTAGGCACAGAGCCATTACGCCGGCCAGGCACAGGGCTGCGGCGATGAGAGTCCGGCGGCGGCCCCGTGCGGTGAGCACCCCTGCCGCGAAGAGCCCCAGGACCAGGATGGGAAGCCAGGTGCCAACGAGCGTCGCGGTGGCATACGCCGCTTTGATCTTCGGCACGGCGTCGGTTTGGGCGATAACGATCGACTTGTCGACCGCCGGGATGCGTTCCGCCAGCGTCAGGCCGCGGTCGACCAGTCGCTGCTTGACAGCGGCGATGATCGGTGCGAGCTGGATCGAAATCTGTCCCGACTGGTCGATGGTCAGGGCCCGGTTGGGGTCCTGGAGAGTGTCCCCGGCGATGACCTGAAGACTTGAGTGTGCCGAGGCGAGCGCCTGACGCCACACCGCCTCGAAGGCGTCCGACTGCACGAACCGGTCCACCGTGGATTGGATCAGCGAGTTCACCCCTTGCACGGCAGGCTCCTGCATCAACTGGATCGCCGACTTGGCCCGCGGGGGAAGGTCGAGGCTCTCGATCCCGCTGAACAGGTCGTTGGCGATGGCGTTGATGTCCACCGCGTTGTTGATCTCCGCCACCACCCGGTCCGCGACGTACTGCTGGACCCGGGGGTCGTTGGCCAGCGGGGCGAAGGTGTCGAGGAAGGCCTGTTCGCTGGTCAGCTGCAGGCGCGTCCAGCCGGCCACCACGGCCACGGGGGACAGGACGGTCGCCGTGGCGATGAGCAGGACCGCGACCACCGGCCGCCACCGGCCCCGAGAACGTCGGGCGGGCAGCGGCACCGGGTCCGTCACGCCGGGGCCGACCCCAGCAGCGCTGGCTGGGGCGGCTCGCAGCCGCTCGTTCTCGGCCGCCAGCAGGCGCACCTGCTCGGCCAGGTCGTCCCGAGTCGGCTCGGTCGGATCGTTCACAAGGCTCCCCCGGACCGCGTCAGTAGGTCGCTCCGCTCCACAGAGGCCGTCGGCACGGCGGCACCACCTGTGACGAGGGACAGTCGGACGGGACCGGGGCGACACGTCCAGGTCCCGAAGGACCGCCAGGACGGGACGGGTGCCGGCCCAGTCGCCGTTCATCCCCCTGGAAGCGAAGATCGTCGTCGGGGCGGTCGCACCGGCGTCGTCTGATCCGATCCCGATCGTGCCGCTCCTGGTGGAGCGCCTTTCTCACGTGTTCCGGGTGATGCGGCGTCCCGTGCACCCGACGACAGTGATGCCACGGCGATCTCGCCGCACTCGCTGCTCGAGCGGCTTGTCCTGCCGCACCCTGGCCAATCGCATAGGAGCCCCAGATGCCTGAGAACACCCCCGTCCTTGACTGCCTCACCGAGATGACCGCCGTTTCCATCGCGGAGGGCAGCCTCGAAGCCCGCGAACACATGCTCGCGCGGCTGGCCGCGCTCGTCGCGGTCGGCGCGCCCGATGCGTCCTACCTCATGAATGCGGCTGCGGCAGCCGAGGTCGGGGTCACCCTGGAGGACGTCCAGGGCGTGCTCGTCGCGATCGCTCCCATTGTCGGGACGCCGCGGGTCCTGGCCGGCGCGGGGGGGATCACCCGGGCGCTCGGCTTCGCGGTCGCGGTGGCTGAAGCCGAGATCGAGGCGATGCTCGCAGAGGCCGAGGCGGAGGCCGAACCCAACGAGAGCTGACGCACCGCACGCGCCCGGGCCTGCCTGCAGGCGAGGATGAGCAGCGAGACACGCGCCATCGACACACCCGGCCGCGGCCGCGGATGGCCGACCCCAACGTTGCCGATGGGGAAGTTCCCGTTAAACACCTCCAGTGCGCCCTGTCTGGGCGATGTGGGACACGCCCACAGAGGGGGTGGGACGCACTGGCCCATCGCCTGGCACCCGCACAATTGCTCGGGGTGTGGAGCTTTGGACCGGGTGCCGGTACCGGCGACCCTGGTTCCCGGTGCGATGTCGATCGCGGTGGCAGCGGCGCGGCTCGGGCCTGTCGCTGATGTGATACCTGGGTTTGCCACAGCCGAAGCGGCGGCGATGGGAGCCCGGCTCGTCGCTGCCCACGGGTGACCAGCACGCCATGGGGGATTCTTGGCCGGTTCCGGTCCAGAGCGTTCGACAGCGAGCCGCGATCGCGCTGGTCGTTCGCGGGTCGCCCAGGGTTTCCCTCGGCTCTGGGTTTCCCGGCTCGGAGTGTGAGATGCATTGCCACCTCAATCCCTGCGCTGCGACACGCCGTCGTCGGTATGGGCCGAAGCATGCAGGCTCTCTGGGAACCTGACTGCGGCGTTCACCGAGGCCGCCTGGGTTCGACCGTGAGAGAGGGAAGTGCCATGGACTCAATGACGACCAGTTTTGGGCAGGTTCTGCTGTGGAGTTTCTGGTTCTTCATCTGGATCGCCGCCTTGATGGTGTGGTTCCGCTGCCTCTTTGACCTCTTCCGCGACGCCTCCCTCGGCGGTTGGGGTAAGGCCGGTTGGGCCATCCTGCTCATCTTCGTGCCGTGGCTTGGTGCGCTGATCTACTTGATCGCCCGCGGCCGGAGCATGAATGAGCGGCAGATCGCCGAGGTCACGCAAGCACGGGCCGAGCAGGAGAAGTACATCCGCCAGGTCGCCAGCCCTACGCAGGCCCCCGCAGACCAAATCGCGAGCGCGAAGAGCCTGCTCGATTCCGGGACGATCACGCAGTCCGAGTTCGACGCGCTCAAGGCCAAGGCGGTCGCCTGACGCAAGAAACAGGCCAACGGTTCCCAACGGTCCGGTGGCCGCGGAATCATCGGTGCCGCAAGGCAACCCACATGATTCAACGATGATCAACGATTGCCAACGCAGCCGGGGGTGGCTCTCCTAAAGCGGGTGTCGCAGGTTCGAATCCTGCCGGGGGCACTCGATGGGCACTCGATGGGAGGCGAGCGGAG
>JBKPKI010000081.1:0-6439 GCA_046731055.1 Actinomycetota bacterium
GCGACATCGCCTCGGCTCGGGTGGCGGGGTTGCGCAGCTGGCCGCGGACGGCCGAGGTGATGGTCCGGGAGCCGGGCTTGCGGACGCCGCGCATGGACATGCAGAGGTGCTCGCACTCGACGACGACGATGACGCCCTGTACATGGAGATGCTTGACCAGGGCGTCGGCGATCTGGGTCGTGAGGCGTTCCTGCACCTGCGGACGGCGAGCGAACACGTCGACGAGCCGGGCGATCTTCGACAGGCCGGTGACGCGGCCGTCCTTGGCGGGGATGTAGCCGACGTGGGCGACGCCGTGGAAGGGGACGAGGTGGTGCTCGCAGGTGCTGTAGACCTCGATATCGCGGACGATGATCATCTCGTCGTGGTCGATGGCAAAGGTCGTCTTCAGGGCCTCCTCCGCGGAATGGTCCAGTCCCGCAAAGGTCTCCGAGTATGCCCGTGCCACCCGTTCCGGAGTGTCGCGCAGCCCCTCCCGGTCGGGGTCCTCACCGATGGCGAGGAGCAGCTCACGCACCGCCGCCGCGGCACGGTCGTGGTCGACCGCCATCCTCGTCAGTGGTCCCTTCAGTGGTCTTCTGAGGGGTTGACCCGCCCACCGTCCGGGACCTCGATGACCTGGGTCCGCGGCTCCTCCTCGGCAAGAGGATGCGCGCCCGCCTCGGCAGCCTCGTCGATCTTGTGTCCCATCTCCTCGTCGCCGCTGGCGTCCTGAGGCGTGCGCCCGTTCGGGCCGTATCCGTTGCGGTTATAGCCGTTTTGGCCGTTGCTGCCGTTGGTCATCGCGTCCTGCTCGGCCGGGGTGAGCACCGGCGGGATGTCGCTGATCAGCCGGGACTCGCTGGACAGCCAGGTGGGGCGCATCGGGCGCTTGCGCACGTCGGCGAAGATGCGCGCCAGCTCGGCGGAGCTGAGGGTCTCGTGCTCGAGGAGCTCGAGGACGAGCTGGTCGAGGATGTCCCGGTTGTCGTTGATGACGTGCCACGCCTCGTCGTGCGCGTTCTCGATGAGCTTGCGGACCTCCTCGTCCACGACGCCGGCGATCTCCTCGCTGTAGTCGCGCTGGTGGCCCATGTCGCGGCCGAGGAACACCTCGCTGGAGCTCTGACCGAGCTTGATCGCGCCCACCCGCTCGGACATGCCGTACTCGGTGACCATCTTTCGGGCCATGGCGGTGGCCTTCTCGATGTCGTTCGCGGCGCCGGTCGTCGGGTCGTGGAAGACCATCTCCTCGGCGACCCGGCCGCCCAACGCGTACGCGAGCTGGTCGAGGATCTCGTTGCGCGTGGTCGAGTACTTGTCGTCCTGCGGCATGACCATCGTGTAGCCCAGGGCCCTGCCGCGCGGCAGGATCGTCACCTTGGTGACGGGGTCCGTGTGGTTGAGCGACGCGGCGACGAGTGCGTGACCACCCTCGTGGTATGCGGTCATCTTCCGCTCCGCGGCGGACATGATCCGGGTTCGCTTCTGCGGGCCGGCGACGACGCGGTCGATGGCCTCGTCGAGGGTGCGGTCGTCGATGAACTTCTTGCTGCTGCGGGCGGTGAGCAGCGCAGCCTCGTTCAGGACGTTGGCCAGGTCAGCACCGGTGAACCCGGGCGTGCGGCGGGCGACCGCGAGCAGGTCCACGTCGGGGGCCATCGGCTTGCCCTGGGCGTGCACCTGGAGGATGCGGTTGCGGCCGAGCATGTCTGGCGTGTCCACGGCGATCTGGCGGTCGAACCGGCCGGGGCGCAGCAGGGCCGGGTCGAGGATGTCGGGGCGGTTGGTCGCGGCGATGAGGATGACGTTGGTCTTCACGTCGAACCCGTCCATCTCGACGAGCAGCTGATTGAGGGTCTGCTCGCGCTCGTCGTGGCCACCACCGAGGCCAGCGCCGCGGTGCCGTCCGACGGCGTCGATCTCGTCGACGAAGACGATGGCCGGAGCGTTCGCCTTGGCCTGCTCGAACAGGTCGCGGACCCGGGACGCACCGACGCCGACGAACATCTCGACGAAGTCCGAGCCGGAGATCGAGTAGAACGGAACGCCCGCCTCACCGGCGACGGCACGCGCGAGCAGCGTCTTACCGGTGCCGGGCTGGCCGTAGAGCAGCACACCCTTGGGGATCTTCGCGCCCACGGCGAGGAACTTGGCCGGCTCCTGGAGGAACTCCTTGATCTCGTGCAGCTCCTCGACCGCCTCGTCGCAGCCCGCCACGTCGGCGAAGGTCACCTTGGGCGTGTCCTTCGAGGCCAGTTTTGCCCGGGACTTGCCGAACTGCATGACCCGCGAGCCGCCGCCTTGCATCTGGCCCATGAGGAACCAGAACAGGCCGAGCACGATGATGATCGGGATGAGGCTGACCAGCATCGAGCCGAACCAGTTGGTCTCGTCGATCTGGTCGGTGTAGCCATTCGGCGGGAGGTGGTTGTCGAGCGCCTGCACGACGTTCCCACCTCGGGCCTCGACGTAGTACGCATACACCTTGGTGGCGTTCTTGACCTTGTCGCCGTCCGAGAACGTCTCGCCCTGCTTGAGGGTGAGCTCCATCCGCTCGTTGTTGATGAGCTTGGCGGAGTCGACCTTGCCGTTGTTGATGAGGTCGAGAGCCTTGGACGTGTCGACGCGGGTGAACCCACCGTTGTCGGACAGCGACAGGACGAGGATCGCCGCGCCGATGAGCACGACGATCCACAGCATCGGCGTGCGGAAGATGCGCTTGAAGTCCATGTGCGGGGCGGTCCCCGACCTCCTGCTTGGGTGCTGACGCGACGGGCCAGTCGGGGACCCGTCCTCCCGGTCATTCTCGCAGGTCAACGAGCAACCGGAGACTCCTGTTCCAGCTGGCTTCCAGGAGGGCAGACCCGGTGCCCCAGGTCACGTCCAGACCCGTCTCCCGGCTTGCCTCGGCTTCCAGACTCACGTTATTGCCGAAATCGGGTCCTGGCGCGGCCCAGAACCGGTAACAACGTGAGTCTGGAAGGGCGAAGGCGGGCTGCTCACGCGTAGACGGACGGGTTCAGCGTTCCCACGACGCGTAGGTTGCGGTACTGCTCGGCGTAGTCCAGCCCGTATCCGACGACGAACTCGTTGGGGATGTCGAACCCGACGTACCGGACGTCGATCTCCACCTTCGCCACCTCGGGCTTGCGCAGCAGCGCGCAGATCTCGACCGAGGCCGGGCTCCGCGACTCGAGGTTCGAGCGGATCCACGACAGGGTCAGGCCGGAGTCGATGATGTCCTCGACGATGAGCACGTGCCGGCCGGTGATGTCGGTGTCGAGGTCCTTGATGATGCGCACGA
This sequence comes from Actinomycetota bacterium, assembly GCA_046731055.1. Lineage (GTDB taxonomy): Bacteria > Actinomycetota > Actinomycetes > Actinomycetales > Dermatophilaceae > Lapillicoccus. The sequence continues at coordinate 3,287 of JBKPKI010000081.1, forward strand.
CACCCGACGACTTGGTCCCGGATCCGTACGACGAGATCGCCATCCAGTCCATCGGCACCGAGGCCGGGAGCGCCCGCATCAAGTCGGCCATGACGAGGATCGCGCCCTTCAGGACGCCGACGAGGAGGAGGTCCTTGCCCTCGTAGTCGCGCCAGATGTCCGCGGCCATCTCCTTGACCCGCGCGAGGATCTCGTCCTCGGTCAGCAGGACCTTCTGGAGGTCGTCCCCCATCTCGGCGGCATCCACGGGGGGCAAGGCTAGCCGACGGGTGACACGCCAGCGACCGTCACGAGGTCGCCGCTGCGGCTGGCCTGGACGTACCCCGGCAGGGTCAGCGGACCCTGGCCGTGCCATGAGGTCAGCAGCGCGTCGAGCGACTCCACGTGCGCGGCGGTGAGCTGGCCGGCCCCGCACCCCGCCTCGACGGCGAGCAGTCTCCAGACTCTGGTCCGGAGGGCCCGCGGGAGTGCGAGCAGCGCCGAGGCCGACCAGGGACCGTCACCCAACGACGGCCGCAGCTCGCGCGCCTGATCCTCCAGGTAGTCGGCGTCCTCCCGCAGCATCTCCGCGCTGCGGGCCAACGCCGCCGCGATGCCCGGACCCAGCTCGTTCTCGAGTGCGCGGAGGAACCCCCGCGCCCGGACCCGCGCGAAGGTCGGGTCCTCGTTGTGCGGGTCGCGCCACGGCTCGAGCTCGTATGCGGCACAGGCCGCTTCGGTCTCGGCCCGCCCCAGCGAGATGAACGGCCGGACGAACAGCCCGCGCCGGCGCGGCATACCCGACAAGGACCGCGAACCCGAGCCTCGGGCCAGGCCGAGCAGAACCTGCTCGGCTTGGTCGTCCCGGGTGTGGCCGATGAAGACAGCCGCCGCCCCGAGCCGCTCCGCGGTGTCCTCCAGCGCGCGGTACCGCGCCGACCGGGCCGCCCCCTCCGGGCCGGAGCCGTCGCTAGCCACCCGCACGGTCTGGACCTCCACCGGGTCCAGCCCCAGGGCACGGCACTGCGTGGCCGCGGACTCGGCGACCTCGCTGGATCCCGGCTGGAGACGGTGGTCGACCACCAGCCCGGCCGCCTTGACGCCGCGCTTCGGCGCCTCGAACCCGACGGCACCGGCGAGCGCCAGCGAGTCGGGACCGCCACTGCAGCCGACCAGGACGACCGAGTCCGGCGGCAGCTGAGCCAGCTCCGTGCGCACCGCCAGCCGGGTCGCGGCGACCGCGGACGCCGGCCCGGTCACGACCGCGACCTCGTCACGCCAGACTCCTCATCGGCCGTGGACGCGCCGAACCCAGGCCTGGGGAGAGCCGATCTCGGCCGGCGACGGCAGCGTCTCGGGCGAGGACCAGACGGCGTTGAAGTCGTCGAGACCGACCCGCTCCAGGACGCCCCGCACGAAGCCGGCCCCGTCGGAGTACTGCCGCATCTTCGCCTCGAGCCCGAGGACCCGGCGCAGGATAAGGTCCGCTCCCGAAACCCCCTGACGCCGCTTGGTGAAGCGTTCGCGGATCACCGCCACCGTCGGGATGACCTGCGGTCCGACCTCGTCCATCATCACGTCGGCGTGGCCCTCGAGCAGCGACATCACGGCGGTGATCTCCTCGACCTTCGTCCGCTGCTCCGGAGTCAGAAGGATCTCGGCCAGCCCCTGCGACCCCGGCTGGAACGCCTCGGGCAGGCGTCTGGCGATCTCGTGCAGCCGCCCGGCCAGCTCGGTCGGCGTCGGCGCGATGTCGACAGTCAACTCACGAGTGCGGGCGATCATGTGGTCGCGCAGCCACGGGTTGGCGGTGAACTGGAGCCGATGGGTTTCCTCGTGCAACGCCACCCAAAGGCGGAAGTCGTGGGTGTCGACCTCCAGCTCACGCTCGGTCTGGACGATGTTCGGCGCGACGAGCATAAGCCGGGGGACACCTTGCGGCGCCAGATCGTACTGCCCGAGCACCTTGCTGGCGAGAAACGACATGACCGCGCCGGTCTCGGCACCCGTCACCTTGCCGCCGATGGCGGTCACGGCGTTCGGCGCGTTGCGCGAGATGCCGGACGTCACCTTGTCGATGACTGGTGCGACCAACGAGGCCATCGACTCGATGTTGAGGTCCATCCAGCCGGGCCGGTCGACGACGAGCACGGGCGGCGCGTCGTCCGGACTGTGCAGCCGGGTGGTCGACGCGATCGGCTCCCGGGCGGCGGACGCGGCTTCCCGGAGCTCGGCGACGATCGCTGTGGCCTCGGACGGTGTCACCCGCGGCCCGGCGTTGACCAGGCGGCGGCCGGTCGCCTTCGCGAACTCCCAGTCGACGTACTGGGGCCGGCCTCCCGGCTGCTCGTCGGGAACTCTGGCCAGCTCGCTCATCCGTATCGTCCCTAGTGTTGTCGGCTCGCCGCGTTCACAACGTGGTGCTCAGCGGCACCCACACGAGGCTAGTACCGCTACGAACCGGTCCAACGCGGCCCGTGCCGCCTCCGTTCCCGCCTGGGGGCCGGTCCCGTTGGCGATCGCCGCGAAGGTGAGCAGCCGCCCGTCGACGGTGACGACGGTGCCCGCCAGCGAGTTCACTCCCGTCAAGGTGCCGGTCTTCGCCTTGGCCACCCCGGCTGCGGTATGCGTCTCGCGCTCGTCGAAGCGGGTGGCCAGGGTGCCGGTGAGTCCGGCGACCGGCAGGTCGCGCAGCGTGAGCGCCATCCCGGCGAGCTTGGCGCTGGTGCCGAGGGCGATGACGTCGCCGAGGACGCGCGCCGGCAGCTGGTTCTGGCGGGACAGGCCGCTGGCGTCGACGGTGGTGACGCCGGTGAGGTCGACTCCGAGGCCGGCCACGGTGTCGCGGACGAAGCGGGCCGTCTCCTCGAAGCCGGGCGGCGTGCCCTTGCGGTATGCGGCCTGCCGGGTTAACGACTCGGTCAGGGCGTTGTCGGACTCGTCCAGGGCGAGCGCCAGCTGATCGGCGACCGGCGCCGAGGTGACGGACGCCAACGTTGCGGCTCCCTCGGTGGCCTTGGTCTGCTCGCCGAGCGAGGCGCTGATGCCGGCCGCCTTGAGCCCGGCGACGAAGGCGGCGCCCACCGCCGCCGCGGGATCGGCCGGACCGGGCCGGCCGGGAACGGCCCGCTGCGACGACAGCCCGATGGCCGCCACGGCACCGGTGATCCCCGA
>JBKPKI010000082.1:0-4839 GCA_046731055.1 Actinomycetota bacterium
CTCCCCTGCCCCCGTCGAGCACCACGGTCGTGCCCTCTGTGATGTCGAGCACCGCGGACCCTGCCGCCACGACAACCGGGATGTCGCGAGCGCGGGCCAGGATGGCGGCGTGCGATGTCGGGCTGCCTTGGGCGAGGACCACTCCGGTCACAAGCTCGAGGTCCAGGCCTGCGGTCTCGACGGGCGTCAGGTCGTCGGCCACGAGGACCCCTGGGGCGGTCATCCGGCGTGCGACCTGCCCGGTCAGCGCGCGCAGCACCTGCTCCCTGACCGCCCGGACGTCCGTGGCTCGTTCCCGCAGGTACGGGTCCGGGAGGTTGGCCCATTGACGTTCGACATCGGCAAGGCAATCTGCCCATGCCGCAACGGCGCCCACGCCCGCGCCGATGCGGGCCTTGACGTCGGCCAGCAGCTCGGCATCGGTGAGGAGCGACAGGTGCGCATCGAAGATCCGGGCTTGCTCCGCACCGACTTCGCGCAACGTGAGAACCCTGACGTGGTCGATCTCTCGGCGCACAGCCGCCACCGCCTCGGCAGCGCGCCGCCACTCGGCCGCTGGCCCTTCCACCGGTTGCCCGGCGAGGTCGACCGGCACCGCGGTGAGCCGACGGGCGGGTCCGATGGCGATGCCCGGCGACGCCGCCACGGGACCGGCGCGGCTGGATGCCGACGGACCGGCAGCCCGTGGCGCCACGACCTGTTCGACCTGCTCGTCGAACCGGCGCTTCGCGAGAGCCACGAGGTGCTCCACGGCTTCCTGCGCTTGCGGCCCCGACGCACGGACCTCGACGTCGTGCCCCTGAAGCGCTGACAGCAACGCGACTCGGCTCAGGCTGCCGGCGGGGACGGGCCCCGCTCCGGTCGTGAGGTTGCGCAGCTGGACGGTCGCGTCCAGCGCGCGCACCTCGCTGACGAGTCGGGAGGCCGGCCTTGCGTGAAGTCCGTGGGGGTTGTCGAGTCGGAACACCCCGACGACCTCGTCCCGACCGACCTGGACCGCGTCCGGCTCCCCGCGGTGGTCCGGAACGGACAGGTGGGCCATCTTGCCCAGCAACGCTCCTCGCGCCTCGGCCGCGACCTCTGCTCGGGTGGCGCCGCCCGCGGCGGCCACCGCGGCGACGACCAGGCCTTCGACGAGGGGCGCGGGCGACAGGGTCACCCGGTCGCGGACGGCGGGGTCCGGAAGCAGGTCGAGGGCGAGCTCGGCGCTGAGCAACGCGCTGCCGAGATCCATGAGGACCACGACACCGTCCGGGCCGTCCGCCCGCTCGATCGCTTCCATGATGCTGACGGCATCCGTCCCGAAGGTCGTGTCGTCAAGTCCCGCCGCCACCTCGATCGTCACCGCGCGTCCGTGCAGCATCTCTCCCGCCAGCGCGACGGAAGCATGTGCGAGCGCACGACTGTGGGAGACCACGACGAGACCAACCCGGGCCTGGGCGTCGGCCAAAGGGCTCTGCGTCACGTCCACTTCGCTCCTCCCTCGTAAGGCTTGGTATGTCGTCGTATCCACATTTCACGGGGCCGGGTATGCCGTGAGGGGCGAGTGCGCCGTCGAAATCAGGTATTTACGTCGGGCCGGGCTTGCCGTCCGACCCGCGAGCCGCTCAGGACGTGACATCGGCCGCCTCTGCCGCCGCATCCGCCCCGGCCTCGATGAGCAGGGCCACGCTCGCTGCGCCCGGGTCCATGTGTCCGATGCTGCGTTCGCCGAGGTAGCTCGCCCTGCCCTTGCGGGCCAGCATCGGGGTCGTTGCGTCGCGACCGGTCCGAGCGGCATCCCTGGCGGCTGTGAGCGCGGCCGCCAGCGACCCGTCATCGGCGAGGGAGCGCTCGAGCGCGTCTGCTGCGGGGGCCAGCGCGTCGTACATGGTCTTGTCGCCTGGCGCGGGCTTGCCGCGATCGACGACGCCACCGACGCCTGCTCGCAGAGCGGCGGCGACGTCGCCGGCCGAGAGCATGTCGCCGGCGGCTCCGAGCGAGCCGCCCATCCGGAGGAACATCGTGCCGAACAACGGCCCGCTGGCTCCGCCGACGGTGGAGACCAACGTCATCCCCACCTTGGACAGGAGTGCCCCGGCGTTCGGCGGCGGGCTTTCATCGAGCGCGGCCACGGCGGCCTTCATGCCCCGATCCATGTTCGAGCCGTGGTCGGCATCGCCGATCGCTGCGTCGAGCTCGGTCAGGTGCTCACGGTTGTCTGCGATCAACTGGGCGAAGTTGCGCACCCACCGCTCGAAGACCGCCGTGGTCACGCTCTGGCTCATCGTCAAATTCCCCATCTCAGAGCCGGAGTGTTGACAGGAGCGTCCCAGAGCGACAGCAGCTCGTCATCGACCCGCAGCAGGGTGACGGAAACGCCAGCCATATCGAGCGAGGTGATGTAAGAGCCGACGAGCGATCTCGCAACCGGCACGCCGTGCTGGTCGAGGATCTTCTGCACCTCGTTGAACATGAGGTACAGCTCGATGAGCGGGGTGCCGCCGAGGCCGTTGACGAAGGCGATCACCGGATCGCCCTTCGCGAACGGCAAGTCGGAGAGAACGGGCTCTACGAGCAGCGAGGCGACCTCGCGCGCGGGCGCGAGCGGGAGTCGCTGCCGCCCGGGCTCGCCGTGGATCCCGACACCGAGCTCCATCTCGTCCTCCCCGAGCTCGAACGTCGGATGACCGACCGCCGGCACCGTGCACGAGGTGAGCGCCAGGCCCATGCTGCGGCCATTCGCGTTCACGGAGCGCGCGATCCTCGCGACCTCGTCGAGGTCACGACCCTGCTCCGCGGCGGCTCCGGCGATCTTCTCGAGCAGGACGGTCGCGCCGACTCCTCGGCGCCCCGCCGTCCACGTGCTGTCCTGGACCGCCACGTCGTCGTCGGTGATCACCGAGACCACGCGCGCCCCGGTCTCCGCGGCTGCCATCTCGGCGGCCATCTCGAAGTTCATGACGTCGCCGGTGTAGTTCTTGACCACGTGCAGGATGCCCGCGCCGCCGTCGACGAGCTTCGTCGCCGCGAGGATCTGCCCCGGTACCGGTGAGGTGAAGACGTCACCGGCACATGCAGCGTCGAGCATCCCCTGCCCGACGAAACCGCCGTGCAGCGGCTCATGTCCCGAACCGCCCCCCGAGATGATCCCCACCTTGCCCGTCGTCGGCGCAGCACCGCGATAGACGACCTTGTTCTCGTAGTCGACCCGCAGGTCGGGATGAGCCGCTTCGATGCCGCGCAGGGCTTCCAGCACGACGTCGTTCGGGTCGTTGATGAGCTTCTTCATGAGAGTCCCTTTCGGTGCGGACTGGTGAGGGCCGTGTCAGACGGTGGTGGCTTGTCGTCCGTCCGACAGCTGTGGGTCGGGATCACCGAGGTCCAGGCCTGGAGCGGCCACGGACGCCTCGGCCGGTGTGCGCGTGAGGACGCCGTACAGCAGGGCCGCGACGACGCCGGCGAGGAGCTCGGCGGCGAGGTAGACCGGCAGCTGGGACCACTTCACTGTGCCGCCCGCCATCTGCTGGACGAGCATGGGTCCCACGGTACGAGCCGGGTTGATGGATGCGCCCGTCGTGGGCGCCACCGGGATGATGGCCGCGAAGACGACCAAGCCGATCGCGACGCCGGCGAAGCCCGACGCGGCCTTGCGGTGGATCACGCCGAAGATCGTGAAGACGAGGATGAAGGTGCCCACGAACTCGGCGGTGAATGCCTGCACCCAGCTGATGTCGCCGTAGGAAGCGACGCCCAGGCCGACGTCGCTGGCCTTCTGACCGAGGACGCCGATGATCGCGGCAGCCCCGATGAGCGCGCCGACGACCTGCGCGCCGATGTACGCCGGCACCTGCGACCAGGGGAACTTGCCTGACACGGCAAGACCGAGCGTCACCGCCGGGTTGATGTGGTTGCCACCGACGTGGCCGAGTGCGTACACGGTCGCGATCACCACCGTGCCGAACGCCAGGGAGATAACGCCCAGGTCGGCCATCGTGAACGGCGCATTGCCGTTGACGATCAGGGTGGCAGGCACGGACCCCACCCCGATGAACACCAGGAACGCGGTCCCGATGACCTCGGCACCCAGACGCTGGAAGAAGTTGGTCTCGTCAAGCATGGGCCTTGCCCCTTCGCAAAGTTGTCCGAACTAGATTCGACATCGTCGAATAAGATTTGGAGGCTACACCTGTGATTCACTACTAGGCAAGGGTCTTCGTGAAGCTGTCCACAGCGGAAGGACGGACGTGATCCAATCGGTCGACCGCGCGATCCGTGTGCTCAGCGCCCTCCAGGGCGCGCGCCGGATGAGCCTTGCGGAGCTGGCCGCCCGCCTCGAGCTCGCCCCGTCGACGACCCACGGCATCGTCCGCACCCTCGTCGAGCACGGCATGGTCGTACAAGAGCGCGGATCCAGCCGCTACCAGCTCGGACCTGCCGTGCTCAGGCTGGGCAACGTCTACCTGGACACCCTCGAGCTGAGGTCCAGGGCAATCCCATGGGCCGAAGACCTCGCCAGACGCACGGGACTCGCCGTGCGCACCGGGGTGCTGCTCGTCGACGAGGTCGTGATCATCCACCACGAGCCGCGCCCCGACGGCAGCAGGCAGATGCCCGAGGTCGGCATCGTGATACCGGTCCACGCCAGCGCCCTCGGCAAGGCCATGCTCGCGTTCCTGCCCGAGGACGAGAAGCGGGTGCTCACCTCCGGTGACCTCCGAAGCATGACCGGGGAGACCATCACCACGCCGGACGCGCTTGGCGAGCAGCTGGACGCGATCCGGTCTAGCGGCATCGCGGTGGAACAGGACGAGGCCGTGATCGGGGAGAGCTCCCTGGCTAGCCCGATCTTCGATTCGT
>JBKPKI010000083.1:0-28098 GCA_046731055.1 Actinomycetota bacterium
CATAGCAACCGGAAGCTCGCGTTGATCGCCGAGGAACTGGTTACTACCGGCCAGTTGCCTTCGGCCTGATTCGACGGTCCAGGCTCAACAGCCCACACGCCGCGCGCCGAGTGCTTGAACGTGAGGCTCCCCCTTGCGACAAGGCCGGGAGGCGGACCTCGTACGGCGAAGCTGAGTGGCGTGTCAACCCGGACGGCCCGCTGCGCGTCTGATGGGTGTCCGGGAGGAGGACTTCATGAACGCGAACCGTAGCGCCACACGTACAGTCCAACAGCTGGCTCTCACCCTGGGAGTCCTGCTGCTGGCGGGATGCGGTTCGGGGGCCGCCACGATGGCGTCGAGTCAGACTTCGGCGGCCACGACCGCTGCACCGACACCCGCACAGCCGGCCGCCACGCCGGCGTCAGTATCCACCGTGGCGACCGCGTCCACCGGTACCCCGTCACCGACCTCAGCCGGAACGTCCACCGGCAGCGACGTGGCCGGGGCCGTTTCGTCGGCGTTGGCGCTCTTCGAGAAGGTCCCTCGAAACCCCCAGGACCCCGCCTCGGGCTACGTCTGGCTCCCCGTGTCTGAGACTGCGGGCCATTTGTCTCCGGACGTGACCGCACGCCTGGACGCGCTCCGCAGCACCGGCTACTTCGGAGCCGGTGGTTGTGCCGAGGACTACCTCACGGGAACCCAGAACGGGCTCACCGCTGCCCCCACGGTGGTCTCCGCGCGAGGCGACAGCGGTGGCACGGTCACCGTCCTCATCCGGCGCCCCGCCACGCCTCGACCGCCGGATCTGACTGTGGTCATGGCGCGTCGCGATGGTCACTGGCTGGCGACTGACCTGGCATCTGGTCAGGGCTCTTCGGCCTCGATCTTCGCCAGCAAGCCGCACTGCTGACGCATACCTCCGCCAGGGTCGTCGCTCTACCTCGTCGGCTGACCGTCGGCGTTGCACGGAATAGTCGCCGGTTCAGCGTGGTACGACGACTCCATAGTCGCAACCGTTGCCTGCATCCGGACGGGCGCCAGCTGGGCCCCGCGATCCGCGAAGGGCGCATCGAGGACGTAGACAATGACGATGCCCGCGAGCATCGTCGCAGCGACCGCGCTGATTCCGAGGACCTGAGGGATCAGTGGCGACTTGGGTCTGGCGAAGAGGATCTCGTACCCCACGACGACGACGAAGAGCAGCCCGACCGTCGCCCAGACAAACGGCGGGACGTACGGGGTGGCCTCGGCCACCCGCCCGCGGCGCCCTTCCTGGCGCTCAGGCTCCCGGGCATACCAGGTGTTGAAGATCTCGATCTCCTTATTCGTGGCGATCGGCGTGGCCACCATGTCGCGGTCGAGCCGGTCGACCCACGCGTCGACCACCGGGCTCGACTGTCCGATCGCCATTAGCGGCCACTCGATGTGGACGACGGAGCGGCCGTAGCAGATGAGGTCCCCTTGAAGCTGGTCTCTGTAGGCCGGCTGGAAGAACTCTGCGAGGTAGTACATCTGCCGCGTAGCTACCGACTCGATCCCGGTGTCGTCTCGGGCTCTCTGGTAGCTCTCGAATGTGCCGAAGACGACGAAGGCGAGGATCACGGCGAACCCGGTGCCGATCACCCCGAAGATGTCGCCGGCGATGGGGGACTTGTGGTACCGGTTCGGCCGCTGTTGGCGATAACGCCGGATCAGAATCAGGGCCAGGGCACAGATCTCCGCGCCGACGATGATGATGGCTATCGAGACCCACATCTCGTCCCCCTCGCGGCGGCCTCTGCCATCCTGGCGAGCCTAACGCTGGCTTGTCCAGCTACTGCCCCGCCGCGCCGACGGCTCGAGCTGCCGGCGACCCCGGCGTGAGTTGTCCGGTGGTTGGCCCGAGAATGAGGAGCGTGGGCTCGTTCGAGGCAGTCGACTCCTGGACCCGGACCGGGCGGCACCTCGTCCACGCCTTTCTGTCGCATCCGGTCCCCGGTGGTGGACTATCCAACGGCTCGTGTGCCGTGTTCGTGCCGGGGTTGGGTCTTCCTCAATATCTCCGGCCGACCGTCGACCATCTGACGGAACATGGGGTCTTCTGCGTCGTCCTCGACCTGCCGGGCTTCCGCGCGCCGGGCCGGCACGGGTGCCCGCCGGACGTCGACGCGTTGGGGACGACTGTCGCCGAATGGGTGACCGCACACGAGACTTCGGGTCCGCTCATCCTGGTCGGGCATTCGACCGGAGCGCAGGCGGCGCTAGCCGCCGCAGTCCAGCTGCAGGACCGGGTCAGACGCCTGGCGCTGGTCATGGCTGGACCGACGTTTCTTCCCAAACATCGACGGCTCTTGCCGCTCGCGGCCGCGGTACTTCCGGCCTATCGCCGGGAGGCCCTCGGCGAACTGGTCCAAACGCCAACGCTTCTGCGCAACGCGGCGGGGGTGGCCGCCGTGATCAAGTCGGGTATGCGTGACGCTCCGGAGCGTCGTCTGCCTCAGCTGCGGGTGCCGCTGGTCCTCACCGCCGGTGAGGCTGACACGTTCGCCCCGGAGCCGTGGCTCCGGTCGCTCGCCGCGTGCGCGGGTACCACCGCGACGACCGTTCGGATACTGCCGGGATCCCACAACAACCCGTTCACCGCTCCAGAGCAGCTGGGCGCCCTGGTCATGGACGCTGTGGCCGAGGTCGTCTGACGCGTTTGACCGTCGACGACCAGTACTCGGGGGACTCGAGGTAGACGGTTTGTCTCGGGTGGTCGAGAGGTATGCGTCAGTCGGTCCGGGGTAAGGGGAATGGTAGTGACAGAAGGAGGGTCGATGAGGCCGGAGGAAGACCGGGCACGTCCAGCGATCACGCGCGGCCTGCTGCGGGTGAGCAAGACCTTTGGGCGCGACGCGTCAAGCAGCGCACAGCAAGGCGCGTGGCAGCGCGCGGAACGGGCCGTGTCGCGGACAACCGGTCGGCTGGGTCACTGGACGGACCCCCGCAACCCGGACGGTAGGCCCGGCCTGAGCGGAGGAAAGGGTCGTGGTTGGGCGCTGCTGGCGCTCGTCGGCGTTGCGGTCACCGGCATCGTCCTGGCCCTTCGCCGTTCGCCCACCCGCTGATCGCCCGAGATCCCAGGACACAACGTCTCGAACGCGGTTGCTTGATCCCTCGGGCGAGGACCGCACCCGTCGTCCGTGGGCCACCTGTCGCCGACCGGGGTGTCGTTGTGTTTCGGCGAGTACGCGCCGACTTCGGACATCAGGTGGGTTCCGGTCGATCTAAGCGTTCAAGAGTTCGGCCGCATGGCCGTCGTCATGGTCGGTGTCGCGGTCGCCCTGACTCGAGGCGTGCCTGTGGGGCCACCAGCGGTCCGCGATCTCATGCTTAGGACCGACACCTCGAACACGCCCAGCAGCAGGAATGGGCCTTAAGACCGGCCGGTCCGAACCGGCAGTCCGGCGTGCCGCACTCGCCGGCCGTGGTAGCGGACGCCGCCGCGGCACCACGAACCGAGGGCGATCCACACGCATACCGACCTTTCGAGGAGCCAGACGGGGCACCACAGTGCGCTGGTCCTCGGCGCGGGGACGATGCCGAAGCGCCGTCGGCCAATTTCGCCGAGCGCGGCCGCCGCCGCCACCGGTATCAGGAGCAGCCGCGGCCGCCGGGCGACGATCGCCAGGAGCACCGGCAGCAGAGCCAGCTCGGCGACGAGGCGCGGAGGCTGGGCGAAGTCGTCGTATGCCTGGCGGACCCGCTGTGACCAAAAGTGCTCGGACGTGGGCGGAGTCCGCAGGACGACGAGCTGAGGCGCGTTCACCACGCGCAGCGCGTGGGCCCGTGCCGTGCGAACCAGCTGCCGGTTCTCGAACAGCACCTCGGCGCTCCATCCGCCCATGGCCAGTATGGCGTTGCGGCGCACGGCGAACGTGCCCGGCCAGTCGGCGCCGAACGCCCGGTTGACCAGGCAGCGGGCGAAATCCCAACGGGCGGGCCACGGCCAACGGTCGTAGACGTTCTGCGGCCGGACCAGGTCGGCGCCCGCGACGAGATCTAGGAGTCGAGTCAGTGTGACGGCGTCGTGGCGCACGTCGTCGTCCGCCATGACCACGACGTCGTGCCGGGCGTGCCGGATCCCGGTCATGGCGCCGACGACCTTGCCGTTGGTGCCCGTCCCCTCCGGTTCGAGGAGGCGCGCGTAGGGAGACCACTGCTCGACGTGCCACCAACGAACGTCGTCCGGGGACCCGTCGACCACCGTCACGTCGCACAGCTGACTGATGTCGCGCAGGTAGGCCGCCAGCTCGGCGACCTCACCGTCGTAGCCGGGTCGAGAAGCGTTCCAGCGCAACGGGATGACGACTTCGAGTGGCACCCGCGCGGTTTCGGCGGTAGTCACGCCGAGTACATCCGCGTGGCCTTCGCCGACGTCGGCGCCCTCCTCGTGGTGTTCCAGCCCGGTTCCTGACGTCCGAGGGCTACGGCGGACCCTCGCCGTCTGAGACCTCATAGTCCACCGGCTTGCACTCGCCGTCGTTGGACTTCTCCGCCGAGCACGCCGTCAACCCGACGTGGAGGTCCATCTCGGCGCGAAAGACCACGTCGTCGCCCGGAGTGGTTTTCGGCCGGTCGATGTGGAGCTCCCCGTCGGGATCCGTCCAGACGTTCATGAAGATGTTGAAAGTCGTGCCGATCCGGTCGGGGTCGACGTCGAAGGCCTGCAGCGCGCGGACCAGGTTGTCGAAGCAGCTTGGGTGGGGGGCGCCGCCCAGCTCGGGGTAGAGCAGGTCGAAGGTCTCCTGGCTGCACGGGGTCAGGAGGAAGTCGTGACGCCCGCAGCGGTCCCCGACGATGGTGAGCATGGGCCGGCTGCGGTTGCTGTACAGGCGATCACCGGTCGTCAGGTAGATCCGGTTCGCGTAGTCGATGCTGCGCCCACTCGAGAGCCACTCGTCGTGGTCGTCAGCCGCGACCGCGAACAGGTCGCTGACCTGGCCGCCGGATGGGTCCACGACGGTGAGCGTTTGGCCGCGCCCCAAGGACAACCCGGTCCCGGTCTGTGGCGCCAGCCGCTTCACGAGGCATCGCCGCTGGGCTCCGGGGGTTGCCAGTCCGGTTCCACGCGGCGCCCGGAGTACTGGCGGGCCTCCGATGCCCGGCCGAAGTCGCCGACCATGGGGTTGATGGTGCCTTGCAGCCGCTGGTCGCGGCGGCGGATCACGTCCCGCATCCGCATGTAGCGATCCTCTTCGCGGAGGCGCTCGAACTGCCGGTGCGGGTTGAAGACCAGCATGGGCGACCCGGCGCGCCGGGCGTCCCGCGAGGCGCGCGGGTGCAGGCCCACCACGAACAGCGCCGATCCGGCGAAGCTGAACCCGAAGTGGTCGTGCCGCGGGTTGGCCGAGACCTCATCGCTCCACGGTTCCGTGTCCCGGTCCGCCAAGAGGGACAGCTGCCGCCACAGCAGCCGCTCGAAGTGCCGCTCGTCGGTGATGACGGGCCCCCGGAACATCGCGACGAAGGACACGAACCTGTGGTCGGGTCGCACCACCGCCACGAAGTCGGCCAGATCACCCCCCAGGGCGGCCGCGGTCGACGTCGTTCCGAGGGTGTCGTAGAGCCGGACCGTCGCGTTGCGCTGGTGGAACGCCGCCTTGGCGCCCACGCAAGGAAATCTGGGGTGGTCCACGAGTTCCGTCAACGCCGCTGCGAACGCCTCATGCGGCGCGTCCTCGGGGTCGGGGACCGGTGCGGTGAGATTCGGCATGTCACTCTCGATCGGGAATGCTGGCGCAGGGCACATGCCCGCGGGGTGGCGTCCGAAACCTGCGAAGCGCTTGAACCGCTTCTCGCTCGATCCGTGAGCAGCCTCACAGCGGTGCCCACGCTGGGCGGCTGACCGCGGCCTGGCATCGATGCCGAGTGCGGGAGCCCCTGACCGCGAGGCCGCCTCCAGCCGCAGCGTGCCCGGCGGGCATTGGCAGAGAAGGGTTTTCGACCATATCGTGGATCGAGGCGGTCCGCTGTCTGTGGGAGGTCGTGCGCGCTCGGGGCGAGCTGGGCTTCCGCCCCGCCGCGCTCGCCCGGCACGGAGGTCGTGAGTCCTTCGTCCCGGCCGACGTCGTCAACGACGCATTGCCCGACCGCAGCCTCGGGCTGTGCGACGCCTGTGGCATGGCCTGGGGTGTGGAGATGTGGCCTTGGGTGTGCCGTCCTCCGTTTCGCCTGCACTGGCACGGGTAACCAAGCTGGTACTGCACCGACCACAGGCGCCGTCGTCGACGGTCGTGGACGTTCTCCCGTGGAGGTCACATGTCGTGTTCTGTCTCGAGACGTCGTCGGGGTGACCGACAGTGACAGTCGCCGACGCCGTGGTCATCGGCTCTGGCCCCAACGGGTTGGTCGCGGCCAATGCCCTCGCGGACGCCGGGTGGGACGTCGTCCTCATCGAGGCGTCGGACCGGACCGGTGGGGCTGTCCGAAGCGAGGAGGTCACCGTCCCCGGCTTCGTGTCGGACATGTTCAGTGCCTTCTACCCACTGGCGGCGGCCAGCCCGGTGATCCGCGCTCTACACCTCGAGGACCACGGGCTCGACTGGGCGCACGCACCGGCCGTGCTCGCCCATGCTCTCGACGACGGACGGGCGGCCGTGCTCTCGCGCGACCCCCAGGTGACCGCGGCCTCCGTCGACGGGTTCGCGGCTGGTGACGGCGAGTCGTGGTTGCGGATGTTCGCGGACTGGCAACGGGTCCGCGATCCGATCCTCGACGCCTTGTTCTCGCCATTGCCACCGCTTGTGGCGGTGGTGCAGGTCTTGCGCCGGGTGCGGCTGGCCGGAGCGCTGGACCTGGCGCGGCTCGGCGTTCTGCCGGTCCGTCGACTGGCTCGTGAGTGCTTCGACGGTGACGGTGCGGGCCTGTTGCTCACCGGCAACGCGATGCACAGCGACGTGCCGCCCGACGCCGCGGGCAGCGGGGTCTTCGGGTGGTTGCTGGCCATGCTGGGCCAGGATGTCGGGTTCCCGGTGCCCCGGGGCGGAGCGGGGCGTCTCGCCGAGGCGCTCACCCGCCGGGCGGAGGCCCGCGGCGCGCTGGTCCGGACCGGCGTGCCCGTGACGGCGGTCGACGTCGTCGCCGGGCGCACCACGGGGGTGCGCCTATCGGACGGCTCGGCCGTCCGGGCGCGGCGAGCCGTGCTGGCGGACGTGGGGGCGCCCCAGCTCTACCGCGACCTCGTCGGGACCAACCGACTGCCGCCCCGCCTCGTCCGCAACCTCGAGCGCTTTCAGTGGGACGACCCGACCATCAAGGTCAACTGGGCGCTGAACCAGCCGGTGCCGTGGCGGGCCGCCGAGGCGCGGGGCGCCGGGACCGTGCACGTCGGCGTCGACATGGACGGCTTCGTCGACTTCTCCGCGGACCTGTCGACGGGGCGTGAGCCACGGCACCCGTTCCTTCTGTTCGGCCAGATGACGACCGCCGACCCGACCCGCTCGCCGGCGGGGACCGAGTCCGCCTGGGCGTACACCCACGTCCCGCGGGGAGTCGACTGGTCCGGCGAACGCCTGGACCGACACGTCAACCGCATCCACGAGGCGATCGAGCGGGTGGCGCCAGGGTTTCTCGACTCCCGGCTGGCCACGAATGTCCAGTCGCCGTGCGACCTCGAGCGCGCCAACGCCAATCTCGTCGGCGGTGCCGTCAACGGAGGGACGTCCGCAGTCCACCAGCAGCTCGTCTTCCGGCCGCTACCCGGTCTCGGGCGCCCGGAGACACCGATCGAGGCGCTCTACCTTGCCAGCGCATCTGCCCACCCCGGAGGCGGTGTGCATGGCGCCTGCGGATGGAACGCGGCGCAGTGCGCCCTCAGGGCCGCTGGACCGTGGGGGGCGGTGCGGCGGCGGGTTGCCCGTACCGCGTGGGCTCGGGTGCTCCGGACCTGAGTGACAGGAAGCGTTCAGCACCGGCCCTTCTGGGGTAAGGCGGCACGGAACGATGACAGGGTTGGATGGATGCGACAGAGCGGAGACGCGGCGTGACCGACGAGGACCTGGCTCGCGTATACCTCGTGACGGGGGCGTCGCGTGGCATCGGCCGCGAAACGGTGTTGATGCTCGCCGAGCCCGGAGTCGGCCTGGTGTTGTGCGCCCGCGCTCGGGGCCCTCTAGAGGACGTCGCCGCGGACTGCCGTCAGCGGGGAGCCCGAGTCCTCGTCGTGCCGACCGACGTCCGTGAGGACGAGGCCGTCGAGGCCGCGTTCGACCACGCGCGGACGCAGCTGGGTCGCATCGACGGGGTAGTGCACTGTGCGGCGGTGCTCGCCTACGGTCGCTTCGAGGACGTCCCGGCCGAGGTGTGGGAGTCGTCGGTGATGACCACGCTCGGGGGAGCCGCGCGCGTCGCCCGACAGGCGTTGAACGCCTTTGCCGACCGTGGCTCCGGGCGCCTGGTCTTCGTCGGGTCCATCTTGGGCAAGATGGCCGTCCCTGGTATGAGCAGCTACGTCACGGCGAAGTGGGGCCTGCATGGGCTCGTCCGGACCCTTCAGGTCGAAGCCCGCGAGACTCCCGGAATCGGCGTGTCCCTGGTGACGCCGGCCGGTGTCGACACCGAGATCTACCGGCTGGCCGGCACCTACCTCGGACATCACGGGCAGCCCCCACCTCCCGTCGCTCCGCCGGCCCGGGTGGCCCACGAGGTCGTGCGCCTCCTCGAGAGGCCTCGACGCGAGGTGAACGTCGGTCCGTTCAACTGGATCCTGGTGACCGGGTTCCGGTTGATGCCGGCCCTCTACGACCGGCTGGTTACTCCGCTCATGTCGCGAATCGCCCTGGCCAAGGAGCCGGTCGAACCGAACCCGGGCAACGTCCTCGAGCCCGTCACCAACGAAGCGGTGGTCCGTCGATGAGCGAACCCGGCAACATGCCTCCCCACGCCCAACCGATCCACCGGGCGATCGACGCTCCCGCCTCGGCGGTGTGGGCGGTGCTCGCCGACGGCTGGACCTTCTCCTCCTGGGTGGTGGGAACGGCGCGAATCCGGGCCGTGGATCCGGGCTGGCCACAACCGGGCAGCCGCATGCACCACTCGTTCGGCACGTGGCCGCTCCTGCTGAACGACCAGACCCACGTGGTTCGGCAGGAGGAGGGCCGCCTGCTGGAGCTCACCGCTCGGGGCTGGCCCGCGGGTGAGGCCCGGGTCCAGATCGAGATCCGCCCCGAGGGCGACCGCTGCACGGTGTTCCTGGCCGAGGACGCGGTGAGCGGACCTGGAGCGCTCATCCCGCCGGTCGTGCGCCAGCCCCTCATCGCCATGCGCAACCGCGAGACGCTGCGGCGGCTGGCCATGCTCGCCGAAGGGAAAGCCGCTCCGGGGGAGTGAACGGGGGACTGGCCGGTATGCGTTCAGAAGACTCAGTGCCCACCGGCACCGGCCGGCGTGGCGGGGCCGCTGCTTAGGACGAGGCCGGCCGGGGTAACGCCAGTTCCGTCGGAGAGATGTCGCTACCCAGTCCCGGGAGGTTTCCCCTTGTCCACTGATGCCATCGTGCTGCTGCGCAACGACCACACCGAGGTGCGGCGCCTTTTCAAGGAGTTCCAGAAGCCGAGCACCACGGACGCCCGCAAGGGTGCCATCGTCGACAAGGTCGTGGAGCTGCTCACGGTGCACACGTACATCGAGAACGAGGTCATGTACCCCGAGGTGCGCCGCCTCCTGCCCGACCTCGAGGACGACATCCTCGAGTCGTACGAGGAGCATCACGTGGCCGACGTCCTGGTCATCGAGCTGTCGCAGATGTCGCCGGACGACGAGCGGTTCGAGGCCAAGACCACGGTGCTCATCGAGAACGTCACCCATCACATGGACGAGGAGGAGCAGGACTGGTTTCCCAAGGTCCGTGAGGGGCTCGGACGCAAGGCCCTGCAGGACCTGGGCGAGCAGCTGCTGGCCGCCAAGAAGAAGGCGCCGCACACACCGCAGGCGCCGAGTGCGCTCAAGAAGGCGCTCGACGCACTCGTCTCCTGAGGGGACCGCCTCGTCGCCGGGCCGGCGTCAGTTCGACGCCGGCCGGGCGCTCCGTCGCATACCCCTCAGTTCTTCCGCTCCCGCTCGGCCTCGGCGACGTCCCGGGACTCCTCCTCGTCCATCTTGCGGGTGTCCCGCGGCTCCGCGAACGGCTCGACCTCCGGCGGCAGACCTTCGGCGATCGCCCGGCCATGGGCTAGCTCCGCATTGACCTCCAGGCCGAGCAGAATGGCGATGTTGGTCAACCACAGCCAGACCAGGAAGATGACGACGCCGGCCAGGGAGCCGTAGGTCTTGTTGTACGACGCGAAGAGGGTCACGTAGAGGGCGAAGAGCGCAGAGGCGCCCAGCCAGATGAGCACCGCGATGACCCCTCCGGGGCTCACCCACTTGATGCCCTGCTGTCTGGCGTTGGGAGCGGCCCAGAAGAGCACCGCGAGGAGCACCGAGATCAGGACCACGAGCACCGGCCACTTCACGATGTTCCAGACCAGGACCGTCGTCTCCCCGAGCCCGAGCAGGTCGCCGACCTGCTCGGCAACGGGTCCGCTGAGCACGACGATGAGAACGCCGAGCAGCAGGATCACGAGGGCGAAGACGGTCAGGCCGATCCGCAGCGGGATCGTCTTCCAGATCGGCCGGCCTTCGCCGATGTCGTAGACCACGTTCGAGGCGCGCATGAAGGCGGCCACGTAACCGGATGCCGACCAGAGCGCGATCGCCAGGCCGAGGACGGCACCGAATCCGGCCCCTCTCTGGTTGGCCTGGGCCTGCTGGATGAGGGTCTGGATCAGCTCCGCGCTCGATCCGGGAGCGATGGCGTTGGCTTGGTCCACAACCTGCTGCGTGGCGTTCGGGCCCATGAGGCCGAGCAGCGAGACCAGCACGATCAGGGCAGGCACGACGGACAGAACCGCGTAGTAGGTCAGGCCGGCGGCCAGGTCGGTCAGATGGTCATTGCGGAACTCCTTGCGGGCCCGCTTGAGCACATCCTTGAGCGACTCCTTTGGAAGGTCGGTCGGGCTGTCGAGGTCCTGGTCCTGCGCCGTCTCCACCCCGCGGCCGGGGACGTCGTCGTGTCTGGCGTCTGTGCTCACGCTGCGCCTCTCGTGAATGTCGATGGTTCGGCTAGCGCCGGCATATCCCGTTTGCCCCAGGACAGGGTGGGTAAAACGCTCTCTGCGGAATGCATCTAGACGTCGATTAACCGAGCAGGAGAAGTGATGTCCAACGAATACGCGCAGACCCATCGCATCGAGCCGACGCTGCCGGAGGCCGACATGACCGGCCTCGACAGCCCGGTGTCTACAACCCCGGGGTCGGGGGCTTCAGTGTCCTCATCCTCGACACCGTCCTCCTCATCGTCGTCGAGCACGACGGAAGCGGCCAAGGACGCCACGAAGCAGGTTGGCAGCCAGGCCGCTGAAAGCGGGCGCCAGGTGGCTGAGACGGCCAAGGAGGAGGCGCGCGGCGTCGCCTCCGAGGCGAAGAACCAGGCCCGTGACCTGGCAGGAGAGGCGCGCACCCAGCTGCGCAACCAGGCCTCCACACAGCAGAACAACCTGGCGGGCTGGCTGTCGTCGCTGTCTGAAGAGCTGCGGGGGATGGCCGACCGCACTGGAGAACCCGGCCAGGGTGTCGCAAGCTCGCTGGTGAACCAGGCGTCCAGCCGCTCCGGCGACCTCGCGGACTGGCTGCAACGGCACGAGCCGGCGGACGTCCTCGACGAGGTGTCGCGCTTCGCCCGTCGCCGCCCAGGCCTGTTCCTGGCGATCGCCGCTGCGGCCGGCCTGGTGGCCGGCCGGCTCGCGCGGAGCCTGGCGGCTGGAAACGACGACGACCAGGGCGGGACCTACCGAGGCTACGAGTCGTCCGGCTACAAGTCCTCGGGAGGCTACGGGTCCTCGGGCGGCTACGAGTCCTCGGGCGGCTACGAGTCGTCGTCGACCGCTGGAACGTGGTCCGCTCCGGCGGGTGCGTCCCTCGGGGCGACCTACGAGGGCGCCGGGGACGCGGCGTACGACGCCGACTACCGGCCGGTGACGCAGGAGGCCGACGTGGACGAGCTCACGACGACTCCGTACCCGGAAGGTGGACGATGACCGCCACGGGACCCTTGCACGAGACCACCTCACGGGGCGTCGATCCCGAAGACCGGTCCATCGGTGAGCTGTTCAGCGCAATCAGCGCCGACCTCTCAAACCTCATCCGTCAGGAGCTGGCGCTCGCCAAGGCCGAGATCCGGCAGTCCGCAACGCAAGCCAGCGCTGGTGCTGGACTGCTGGGCGGGGCCGGCTACGCGGCGGGGATGGTGCTGCTCTTCCTCTCCATCGCGGCATGGTGGGGCATCGGACAGTGGACCGGGAACGCCTGGTCCGGCGTCATCGTGGCCGTCGTGTGGGCGATCGTCGCCGCCATCCTGTATTCCGTCGGCCGGGGCAAGCTCCGCCAGGTCGAGGGCGTGCCCCAGACCACCGAGACCGCCAAGAAGATTCCCTCTGCACTCGCAGGAAACGAGGAAACCCGATGAGCATCACGAGCAACGACCCCGACGAGATCCGTCGTCAGATCGACGAGACCCGTGCCGACCTGAGCGCCAACGTCGACGCCCTCGGTGAGAGCGTGCGACCCGGAAACGTCGCCCGGCGACAGGTCGACAAGGTCAAGGGCGGCATCACCGACATCAAGGACAAGGTCATGGGCGAGGCGGACAGCGCCGGCTCCAGCGTGGCCGGCTCCGTCGGCTCCGCCAAGGACGCCGTCGCATCGGCTCCCGCCACCGCAACGCGGAAGACTCGCGGCAACCCGTGGGCCGCCGGCCTGATCGCCTTCGGCGCCGGCGCGCTGCTGTCGTCGCTGCTGCCGGCGACCGAGGTCGAGAAAGAGGCTGCGGCGACGATCAAGGACAAGGCCGAGCCGTTGACCGACCAGGCCAAGGAAGCCGCGCGCGACCTCGCGCAGAGCGTCAAGGAGCCCGCGCAGCAGGCGGTTCAGCAGGTGAAGGACCGGGCCACGGACGCCACCGACACGGTCAAAGACGAGGCGCGCCAGAACGCGTCCGACGTGGCTTCGTCGTCCAAGGAGGCGGCGCAGCAGGTGCGGGAGCAGAACGCGTAGCTGACCTGCTCCACGATCGGGTCGGGCTGGTGACGACGGACCGTCGTCACCAGCCCGACGTACGTTCGGGGCCGGCGCCAAACGCCGCTGATCCCTGGGCCCCCGCACACTTCTCCGCACGTGATGAGAAGTATTCCGACAACCCGGACATCCAGCGCCGACTTCTCCGCACGTGCTGCGTTTCGGCGGGCCGAGAAGCGCGCGGCGGAAATCCTCCAGCAGCTGCGCGAGGCCGCTAGGACTCCGGCTCGCGCGGACCTCTGACGGGGCCGTCCTGGCTGAGGGTGACCGTCCTACGGTTCCAGTCCAGAGTGACGTCCTTCATTGGCACGAGCCGGTCCGCCCGTTGCCAGGCCCGCAACGGGGCGGCGACGAGCCACGGCCCCTGTCGGCGCTGGGCCACGTAGCCCATCTCGGCCCCCAGACGGCGGCGACCGTACAGCAGGTGCGTGAGCGCCAGCGGTCCGACTCGGTGGCGTCCCGGGTGCGGAGGCGCCGAGGACACGTCGAGGACGACGCCGAGGCTGTTCCCGGCGCTGTCGCGTACTGGTGCGCCGATGAGATCGCTGATCAGGTGGGCGTCACGGGGGATGGGCGTGCCGAGGGCCGAGGCGCGGCCCTGGGGATCGAGCGGTTCGCCGGCGAGCCGGTCCGGACCGCCGGTTGCTCCGGGAATTCGGGCGATGACGTAGAGACGCAGCCATCGTTCGAGCTGGCCGCCGTCGGCGACGAGCTGCTGGGCCGTGTCGTCGAGGGTTACCGCGGCCGCGATCCGTTCGACGTGGGCCATGGGGATGACGACGGGCGTCGGGTCGGCTTCCGGACGCAGCCGTCGCCAGATGGCGCGCATCCACCCGTCCACCCGCCCGCCGAAGCGGGGCCCCAGACCGGCCGGCCCAGAGACGATCGCGGTCACCGTGGGACGGTCGTCGACCGTTTCGAGGAGGAGGTTGTCGACGTTCCCGAGTAGCTCGTCCTCAGCCCCCACCATCTGCCGGTCGAGCAGCCGCAAGCCGATGTCAAAGAGCTCCTCGTCGTAGGTCATTGGCCGGCCTTGGTGAAGAGCATCAAGGGGATCGCCGCGAGGGAGGCGGTGAGGACGACAACGAGATACACCGAGCCGAGGGCGTTGGCGACGCGGCCGTTCGCGTGGTCACGCAGGTACGTCCGGTCGTTCGCGACGATGAGGATGGGGAGATAGGTCAGCGGTAGCGCGACGGCGCTGAAGACGACCGAGTACTCGGTCAGCATGATCGGGTCGACGGTCGTGAGCAGCAGGGCGACAGCGCCAATGGTCGCCAGCAGCAGGACGGTGTGGAAGCGTGCCGCCCGAAGAGGTTCGACGAACTTGCCCCATTGCCAGCCGAAGTACTGAGCAACGCTGTATCCGATGGACAGGCTGGTTTCGCACGCGGCCCCGAACGTCGCGGCGAAGAAGCCGACGAGCAGGAAGGCCAGGCCGATCTTGCCGGTGGCCTGGACGACCGGCAGCGCGATCTGGCCCAACGAGTCCACCTCGACATTCGCCGGCATGAGGACGATGGTGGCCGCGGCGGCAATGGCCAGTGAAAGCAGACCACCCAGCGGAAACCCGACAAAGACGTTGGCGCGCATGGTCGCGAGGTCCTTGGCCGACCAGCGCTCCTCCACACCCCCGGAGGAAAAGAAGAACACCTCGTAAGGGGTCATGGCTGCACCGAAGAGGGCGATGGCGTAGTACCAGTAAACGGGCAGGCTCTCATCCTCAGGGACGCTCGGTCGGACTGCGTCGGACCAGAGAGCCGACCAGTCGGGACCGAGCTTCCACACCGCCACGGCGAAGACAATGAGGGCCAGCCCGGCCAACCCGAACACGTTCTCGACCGTCGCGAACTTCACCCGCCACAGAACCAGCCACACGGCCGCGCCCACGACCGGGATCCACAGGTACCGGTTCACACTCGTGGCCAGCTGCAGGGCCAGCGCGACCCCACCGATCTCGGCGGCGAAGGTGAGGAAGGTGACCAGCATCGACGCGACCAGGTTGGCCACACCCACGCGGGGGCCCAGCCGCTCACGAACCAGGTCGAACGTGGCGCGGCGGCTGACGGCGGCGACGCGGCCACTCATTTCGGCGAAGACGCAGATGCCGACGACGCCCACGACGACCACCCAGGCCAGGGACAGGCCGAACCGGGCCCCCACCAAGCCATTGGTGACGAGATCGCCGATGTCGACGAACCCGCCAATGGCGGTGAGCACACCGAGCATGAGCGCGAAAAGCTTCTTCATCCGAGGCTCTCACGCAGCGACTGGAGCGCAGTCTGCGCCGCCTCGAGGTCGGCGCCGGCTTCGGCGAGGGCCGTCATGTCGTCACGTCGGATGGCAACGCGCGCGTTTGACAAGGCGTCCCCAGCCGTTCCGACGGCCTCGAGGACCGCGTCGCGCAGGGCGTCGTCCGAGGGGGTTGGCGGGTCGACTCCGCCGAAGCTGCTCTCGATGGGGGCGATCGCCCCCTCACTCTCGGTCACGACGACGTCCGTGAAGATTCTCGGGGCGTCACCGGATAGTCGGGCCTGCAGGGCCAGCTGGGCGCTCGCCGTCGCGCTGATGGTCGAGTCCAGAGCCGCCTTGCCGTTCTCGACGTATGCGCCGGAGTCCACGGCCGTCGTCACACAAGCGGTCAGGGCGAGAACCGCGAGCAGTACCGGTGGGAGAGCGCGGCGAGACTTCACGACCGCCGCCTCAGGACGACGTACGCCAGAACAAGTAAGAGGACCAGAAAGACGATCCAGGCGATGCCGAGAGCCCACCCCTCGTCCACGTCGCTCACTGTGGCACCGAGCCGGCTCAACGGCACGCCAAACACGCGTCGGCTCAGCGGATTCACATCTCCGGCTGAGGAACGTCCGCCCTCACGTGCCGAGCGGCTCGGCGTCTCGGTCAGTCGTCGTGCTTGAGGCTGGGGTAACGCTTCTCGACGGCCCTTCGCACCTTCTTCTTCTCCTCGGCGGTGCCGTGCTGGGCCACCCTCGCGAGGGCGTTTCGCGCGTGCTCGATGTCGGGGATCGGATACTTGCGCTGATCCGGCAACGCGAAGGACTGGTCCTTCAGCTTGTTCCGGTTGTCGGCGTCACTGAGGTCTTTGCTCACTCCGCCAGTCTTCGACGGTTCCGCGCGCTGCGCAATTGCCCGGTGTACCGGGCGCGGCGGCGGGGCGTAGCGAGGCTAGGCCTCGAGGTACGGGTCCGTGATCTCGCGCAACAGCACCAGGGCCTCGCGCAGCTGGCGCATGCGGCGAGCTCCGAGGTGCTGCGTCCACTCCTGCTCGATGACGCGTTCTTCGGCCCGAGCCACCGGGATGACCTGCATACCCCGACGCGTGAGCCGCACCAGCCGGGCGCGCCCGTCGGCCGGATCGGGCACGCGCTCGACGTAGCCGGAGCGTTCGAGGTGGTCCACGAGAGCCGTGGCGGTCTGCTTGGCGACCTGGGCTCGCTCGGCGAGCACACTGAGCCTCGTGCCCTGCGGGTCGATCCCGGCCGCCAGGCGGCCTTGGGCGACCGTGAAGTCGGTGAACCCCGCGGCCCGGACCGCCTCGTAGATCCGGCCCTCCGCCGAGCGCTGCGCGATGAACATCAGCAGGCTGGCGGGCAGCTCGCGGGTCATGCAGCACCCCTTGAAATCGTCCTACTGTCGAACTATATTAGTCAGTGATTGGTACTAACAGACAGTATCAGGAGGGTCACGTGAGCGGAGACCGGGTCACCGTTGACTTCTGGTTCGACCCGGTATGCCCGTACTCCTGGATCGGCTCCCGATGGCTGCTCGAGGTGGAGCAGCGCCGTCCGGTCGACCTGCGCTGGCACGTCATGAGCTTGTTCTTGCTCAACGAGCACCGGACCGACGATCCCACCTACGTCGACTACCTCCGCGAGGTCTCGGGTCCCGCCCGGGTGGCGACGGCGGCCGCATACCGCTGCGGCAGCAACGTCCTGCGCGACCTTTATACCGGCTTCGGTGAGGTCATCTTCGACCACTGGCGGTACGCCAGCCGGGACGAGTGTCGGGAGGCGATGCGCACGGCGCTCGCGCGGGCCGCCTTGCCCTTGGACCTCCTCGTTTCATTCGACACGACCGAGTACCAGGGCGAGCTGCGGCGCAGTCACCTCACCGCGATGGCTGCAGTCGGCGACGAAGGAGGCACCCCGGCGACGTCTCTGAACGGCGTCGCCTTCTCCGGCCCGGTCCTCAACTCCATCCCGCGAGGCGACGACGCGGCTCGAATCTTCGACGGCTGTCTACTGCTCGCCGGGTTCCACGACTTCTTCGAGATCAAGCGGACGAGGACCGCCGAGCCGGTGTTCACGTGAAAGGGACTCCACGATGCTGACGGACGACCAGATCTGGAGCGCGATCGACAGCCAACGCGCTCGGATTGCTGAGCTGCTGGAAACGCTCAGCGACGAGCAATGGGAGCAGCCGTCCCTCTGCACAGGGTGGACGGTCCGGGACGTCGGCGCCCATCTCACGCTGCAACAGATGACGCTCGCCCAGGCGGTTCGCCTGGTCCTGCGGAATCCGAGCGATGCTCTCGACGTCAACCGGATCATCCGCGAGTCGAGCCGGAGGCAGGCCGCGGCCATGTCCACGCAGGCCATCGTCGCGGCGATCCGCGCCACCATCGGGCACCGACGCCACAACCCTGGAGTCACGCATCGCGAAACCTTGATCGACAACCTCGTCCACGGAATGGACATCGCGATTCCCCTGAACCTCGACCTCGAGATCCCCGCCGACGCAGCGGCGGAGGCCGCGGTGCGGGTCCGCGCCTTAGACGGCACGCGAAAGAACCGGGTCTTCCGCGACATCGCCCTGCGTGATTTCCGGGTAATCGCAACGGACTGCACCTGGTCCGCCGGCGAGGGTCCCGAGATCCGCGGTCCGATCAGCGCGCTGCTGCTGCTGCTCACCGGCCGACCGGCCGGGCTCGCTGCCGTGACCGGACCGGGTGCCGACGTCCTGCGCCGTCAGCTGGTCGCCGCCTGACCCTCCTGCAGAAGATCGACGATCCTTTCGCGCAGCAGATTTCGGACGACGATCGCCCGATCGCGCCGCTCGGCAGCGGACCGCACGACCTCGCCACCGGCGCGTCGACAGCCGATCTCGTCGACCAGGTCTAAGGGGACGCCCAAGCTCGGCAGGCGACCGATCGACTCCGTCTTCGTCACGAGCCGACCCTCCCGGATCGTGGCGTCCGCCCGGGCCAGCGTGGTGAGTCCGACGTCGACGTAGACGTCCTCGAGCCAGATCGAGCGCTTTCGCAGCGCGGTCATCCAGTAGCCCGCGAGCTCGGCCCTCGCCGCGTCACGCAGCGTGGCGTCGGGCATCGGCGGCAGCCACGCGGACGGCGGCGGACCCGCGACGACGACGGGATCGGCGAGCAGCTCGGCGCGGGCGATGCCGCTCAGCGGCCGGCGGAACAGCTCCCCGAACGCCCAGGTCCAATGTCGGTAGGAGAGGTCCTCGACCGCAGGACGAGCCACGTAGACGCAGTGCAAGGCGTCGGCGCCCTCGACGGTCCGGGCTAGCCGCTCGTGCGCCTCGACCAGCACCTCGCGAAGCGCCGGTCGCGGCGATCGGTCGACAAGCGCGACGGCGTCGATGTCGCTGACGCCCGGTTGGTAGTCACCGGACGCGACGGAACCCGCGACACAGATTCCGGCGACGAGACCGCGGACGGCGTCGGCGAAGTGGGTCACGACCGGCGCCGGGGAGAGTCGAGGGTCCACGCCGCAGGTTAGCCCGCTCCACTCGCCGTGAGCATCCGCCGGCCCAGCTCTCGCGTCGTGTGCTGGACCTCCCGACCTTCGACGACGCGGAACGGCGCGGGGATGACGGCGAGCTGCTCCGCATACCAGTAGGGGTTGCTCGTCGACCCCGTCAGTAGCGTGGTCTCCGGACCCAGTGCTTCGAGCCGGCCGAGCGCCGGCGAGAGGTAGCGCCGGGCGCTCTCGACCGGCGCGTCGATGACGACCTCGACGTCGTACTCCCACCCCACCGCGAGGTGGGTCTCGAGCAGGGTGACCGGGTCGAGGTCGGCCGGACGGTCGAACGGCTCGTCCAGCGGCTCGACGTCGCGCATCCGGTCGAGCCGGTATGCGCGTACCGTGCCCTGGTTCGCATGGCGACCCCCGGTGCGGCCGGTGCGGCTTCGGGCTCGACAGAGCAAGTACCACCGACCGTGGCGCACGACCACGGCCCACGGGTCGACCTCCGTGACCCACTCCTTGCCGGCCTCCGAGCGGTAGCCCATCCGTACCCGGCGGTTCTGCGAACAGGCTTGCACCAGAACGATGGTCGTGGCCGGATCCGGCCGGGCGGCGCCGCGGTCCGGTGCCGGTGCCGTCGTCTGGCGGATCGCCTGCACCTGGTCGGCAACGCCGGCCGGCAGCGCGCGCACCACCTTGCCCAGCGCCGCCCCGACCGGTTCGGACTCGTCGCTGGCGTCGTGGTGTCCGTCGAGAACGGCCATGACCAGACCGAGCGCCTCGGTGGCGCTGAACATCACCGGCGGCACTCGGACGCCGCTGCCCAGCCGGTAGCCGCCGTAGGGTCCGCGGGCCGAGTGGACCGGCATACCGGCCTCCCGGAGGATGGCCACGTAACGCCGCGCCGCCCGGGCCGAGCAGCCGAGGCCCCGGGCCAGGCGATCCGCGGTGAGTCCAGGCTGATCTTGCAGCAGCTGCAGGCAGAGGAGGGCGCGGGCGGTGGGGTTCGACTCGTCCACGAGGACAGGGTCGCACGCATTGCGGAAACGATCCGTCCGGAACTACCTCTACGGTGCTGCCATGACTGATGCGACAGATGTCCAGCGACCCGCGGAGCCTACGGAAACCGTCGAACCCCTCGTTGACCCGCCGTGGGAGCCCCCGATCGCCGGCACCGAGGTCGAGCACCTGTCCGCCGCGCTCGACCGGCTGCGGACGACCTTCCGCTGGAAGGCCGGTGGCCTCGACGCCGACGGACTCCGGGCTCAGGTGGGCGCCTCGTCGCTGACCCTCGGCGCGCTCCTCAAGCACCTGGCCTTCGTCGAGGACTACTACTTCAGCACCAAGCTCCGCGGCGAGTCGCCCGGGCCGCCGTGGGAAACGGTCGACTGGGACGCCCACCCGGACTGGCCGTTCGAGAGTGCCAGCGACGACACGCCAGACGAGCTGTATGCGTTGTGGGACGGTGCGGTCGAACGGTCGCGCGCCCGGTTCGCGGCGGCCCTCGACGAGGGTGGTCTCGACCAGCTCATCGAGGAGGCGTGGCCAGACGGCACGCGGGCCAGCCTGCGCCGAGCCGTCTTCGACCTGGTCGAGGAGTACGGGCGACACACCGGACACGCCGACCTCATCCGTGAGTCGATCGACGGGCTGGTCGGGGAGGATCCCCCCGCCGACTGGCGCCCCTGAATCCCAACACACCCAAACACCGAGGAGCATCCGGATGGCCAACGTCCTGCTTTTCCACCACATCCAGGGCCGAACGCCTGGCATCCAGGTCTTCGCCGACCAGCTGCGGTCGGCCGGCCATATCGTGCACGTGCCCGACCTGTTCGACGGGCGGACCTTCGAGAGCATCGACGACGGAGCGGCGTTCACGCAGTCGGATGACGCACCGGACTTCGAGGCCCTGGCCGACGCCGAGGCGGCGAAGCTTCCGGCGGACCTGGTCTACCTGGGGTTCTCCTGGGGCGTCATGCAGGCGCAGCGGCTGGCCCAGACTCGCCCCGGCGCGACGGGCGCCGTGCTCTGCGAGTCCTGTGTCCCGGTGACCGGCGAGTGGGCGTTCGGCCCATGGCCCGATGGCGTACCGGTGCAGATCCACGGCATGGACGCGGACCCGTTCTTCGCGGGGGAAGGCGACATCGACGCCGCACGCGAGCTCGTGTCGCTGGTGCCGGACGCCGAGCTGTTCGTCTATCCGGGCAAGGCGCATCTCTTCGCCGACTCGTCGTTGCCGCAGTACGACGAGGAGGAGGCGAACCTGCTGACCAAGCGGGTGCTGGAGTTCCTCGGGAGAGGATGACCCGTCGGGTCAGTTACGCGACGCGACCTGGGAGTCGTTCACAGAGGGCAGCGGGCAAGGCGCGCCCTCGCAGCACGGCCGGATCCACCCGCAGCCCGGGCATCGTTCGTGGGACGTCTCCCACCGCATCATCGCCCCGCAGTTCGGGCACGGCTCGGTCAGTTCCGCCACGCCCCCGAGGCTACGAGCCCTGGTCGTCGTGACGGCGCAAACCCGCTTCGGCGCGTCGGCGGGCGTGACCGGCCCGGTGGGAGCGATGACCAGAGCCACGTTCGTGACGGTTCGTTTGCCGTGGGGGTGGCCGGGGTAGAACCGGCGGAGGAACGGAGACCTGACCTGAGGTGACCACCGCAACTTCGACGAAAGCGGCCCATCGCGCTTCTCCCTTTGCGCCCTTCCGGCACCGGGTGTTTCTCTGGCTGTGGCTGGGAGTGGTGTGCGCCAGCATCGGTATCTGGGGCCAGACCGTCGGGGCTCAATGGCTGTTCGTCAACGATCCCAGCGCCGCCACGATCGTGCCGTTGGTCCAGACGGCCAGCACCCTGCCGATCATGGTGCTGGCCCTGCCGGCCGGGGTGCTGGCCGATGCGTTCGATCGGCGCTGGATGCTGCTGGCGGTGCAGGGCTATTCGGTCGTGGTCGCCGTCCTGCTCGCCGTGCTCACGGCCTTGGACCGGATGCCGCCGGCGCTGCTGCTGACCTTCGTCTTCGCGGCCGGCGCGGGCATGGCCATGACGTCTCCGTGCTGGCAGTCGCTCATCACCGAGCTGGTCCCGCGCAACGAGATCGCCGCCGCCACCCGCCTGGACATGGTCGGTGTCAACGTTTCCCGGGCGGCCGGGCCGGCGATCGCGGGCTTCGTCATTGCCACCTGGGGTGTGCCGCCGGTCTTCGCCATGAACGCGGTCGCCGCGACCGTGCTGGCGGCGGTGCTGCTGCTGTGGCGCCGTCCCGCCGTCAGTCGAGGCGATCGGGAGCAGTTCCTGCCGGCCATGCGGGCCGGTGGCCGTTACGTGCGCCATGAACCGGTCATCCGCACCCTGCTGCTCCGCTTCGTCACCTTCGTGTTCCCGGCCGGAGCCGTATGGGCGTTGCTGCCGCTGATCGCCAGCCGCCAGCTGGGCCTAGCCGCGAGCGGATACGGACTCCTGTTCGCCGCTCTGGGCGTTGGAGCGGTGCTGGGCGCTCTCGGCCTCGGTCCCATCAAGCAACGCCTGTCGTCCAACGCCGTGCTGGCTGTCGGCGCGGCCACGTTCGCGGTCGCCTTCGGCGCCCTCGCCTTCACGTCGTCGATGGGCCCGGCGATCCCGCTCCTGGTGGTATGCGGCTTCGGCTGGTCCGCCACGGTCGCCACGGTGACGGCGGAGCTGCAGCTGTTCGTGCCCGGTTGGGTACGGGCCCGAGCGCTCGGGATCCTGTTGACCATCTTCCTCGGCACCCAGGCGGTCGCCGCTCCGATCTGGGGCGTGGTCGTCGAGGGGAAGGGGCTGCGCACCGCCCTGCTCACGGCCAGTGCCCTGCTCGTGATCAGCACCCTGACGGCGGGGGTACTTCGGGTACCCGACAGCCACGACCTGGACCGTTCACCGTTGTCGTATTGGGACACTCCGCGGATCGCGGTGGACCCACATCCGAGCAGCCCGGTCGTCGTCTCGGTCCGCTACCAGGTGGACGAAGCGCAGCAGGCCGCGTTCCTCGCCGCTATGGAACCACTGCGCCGCTCCCGACTCCGCTCCGGCGCCACTCGGTGGAATCTGTACCAGGTCGGTGAGGATCTGCGGCAGTTCGTCGAGCAGTTCGAGGTGGCCAGCTGGCAGGAACACCAACGCCAGCACGATGAGCGCCTGACCGCCGAGGACCAATCCATCGAGGAGGCTGCCTTCGCCCACATCGTCGGCCGACCGCAGCCCCATCACCTGCTGCCCGCCGAGAGAAGTGAGCCGCAGGCCAATCCACTCCCACCAGCTGAGTGGCCGTGACGCCGCCGGGCCGGTCTAGTGGAGTCCTGAGCGCCGGTACCGCCCGGCAGCCCCAACGAGGAGGATGGGATGCCCAACTTTGACGTCGGATACTTCGTCGGCAGCCTGTCGTCGACGTCCATAAACCGGGTGCTGAGCCGTGCTCTTATCCGGTTGGCACCGGACGACCTGGCGTTCACCGAGCTGCCCATCGGCAACCTGCCGCTCTACAGCCCCGACTTCGACAGCGACTACCCACCGGAGGCCGTGGCGTTGAAGAAGGCCATCGCCCGTTCCGACGCGGTCCTCTTCGTCACTCCCGAGTACAACCGCTCCATCCCAGGGGCCTTGAAGAACGCCATCGACTGGGCCTCCCGGCCATGGGGTCAGAACTCCTTCGACCATGTGCCGGCTGCGGTCATCGGCGCGTCCATCGGCCAGATCGGGACCGCTCTCGCGCAACAGAGCCTGCGCGGGGTGCTGAGCTTCTGCAACGCCCGTCAGATGACGTCTCCCGAGGCATACATCCGGTTCGATCCTGAGGTGTTCACCGGGGAGGGCGACGTGACGGACGAGTCGACGGCCGAGTTCCTTCGCGCCTTCATGAACGACTTCCGTACTCACATGGAGCGGGTGCTCACGGTCATCCCACGGGGATGACCACCGGGCATACGGAGGAGTGGACCGGACCTACCCGGTACGTCCCACCACCCGAGCCGCTGGGCGCGCGGACGGTGTGGGTCTGCTGTCCCTCGCGTAGCGCCAGGTCGCTTCGAACGCCATGGCCTCGAAAGCCTGGCTCTCCGACCAGCCACGCCGCACCATGAGGATCCCGGTCGCGGTTCCGATGCGGCGGTTCCGCCCGAGCATCTTCGCGTGGTACTCGGCTCGCTCCTGGGCCTGGCCTTGCTCCAGGGCGGCAGCCGCGTGGCTGCCGAGAAACGTGCCGAGCGCCTCCTCCGTCTCCTGGAAAGCGTCTCTTCTCGCGGCGTACGCGTCGAACGTTCCAACGCGGCGGCCGCCCGCCAGAGCGGGGAGCGACATCATGCTGTGGGTGCCGGTCCGGGACACGGCGCGCCGCCCGAAGGTGGGCCATCGCTCGTCGTGGCCCAGGTCGCCGCTGCGCACGGGGGCCGCCCCACGCATCGCCGACACGCTCGGTCCCTCGTCCAGCGCCAACTGGGTCTTGGCCATGCCGACAGGGACCTGGCTGGTCGCCGCCACGACGCGGAACCCGCCACGGGTGACCGCCGTGAAGGCTACGTGATCCGCGTGGAGGAGCTCGGCGGCCAGTAGGCAGAAGTGCCGCACCGTGTCCGGCTCACGCTCACGTAGCTGCAGCTCGCGCGCGAGGACGGCGAGGTCGAGCACCGACGCCAGATCACCGTCGGACGGCACCTCGGACGGGATGTCGTCGAACATGGCCGCTCCATCCCCACCGGCTTCCACCGCCCCGTGGCTGGAGCCGGGACCCCGTCACGATCGACGCTAGCGCTCCACAGGCGCCCTGCCGGGAGGGAAGGCCAACTCCAACCGTAGCCACGGCTCCCCGTAGCCGTATTCCACGCTGTGGCGCGTCACGTGAGGTCGAACCGGTCGAGGTTCATCACCTTGACCCAGGTTGCGACGAAGTCGTGGACAAATTTCTCCTGGCCGTCGGCGCTGGCGTAGACCTCGGCGATGCCGCGGAGCTGGGCGTTCGACCCGAAGACGAGGTCGACGGCGGTGGCCGTCCACCGGGGTTCGCCGGTGGTCCGGTCGCGACCCTCGTAGACGTTCTCCGCCGACGCGGACGGCTTCCACTCGGTGGCCATGTCGAGCAGGTTGACGAAGACGTCGTTGGTCAGCGTGCCGGGCCGGTCCGTGAGCACCCCGTGCGGGCTCCCGCCCGTGTTCGCCCCGAGGGCGCGCATCCCGCCGACGAGGACCGTCATCTCGGGTGCGGTCAGGGTAAGCAGGTTGGCGCGGTCCAGGAGCAGTGTCTCGGGCGCGAGCTTCTCGCCAGCCTGCAGATAGTTGCGGAACCCGTCGGCCTGAGGCTCGAGCACCGCGAACGACTCGACGTCGGTCTGCTCCTGCGAGGCATCGGTCCGGCCGGGGGCGAACGGAACCGTCACCTCGACTCCGGCGGCCTTGGACGCCTGCTCGACCGCTGCACTTCCAGCCAGGACGACCAGGTCGGCGAGGGAGATCCGCTTGCCGCTGGACTGCCGGTCGTCGAAGTCTCGCTTGATCCGCTCCAGGACCGGCAGCACGGCTTCCAGGGTGTCCGGATCGTTGGCCGCCCAGCCGCGCTGCGGCTCCAGGCGGATGCGAGCGCCGTTGGCACCACCGCGATTGTCGGTGCCGCGGAAGCTGGCCGCCGCCGCCCACGCGGTCGAGACCAGCTGCGGAACGCTCAGCCCGGAGTCGAGGATCGTCGCCTTGAGCGCGGCGATGTCGTCGTCGTCGACCAGCTCGTGGTCGACCGCGGGGACCGGGTCCTGCCACAGCTGCGGCTCGGCCACCCAGGGACCCAGGTACCGCGACACCGGTCCCATGTCGCGGTGCAGCAGCTTGTACCAGGCCTTCGCGAAGGCCAGCGCCAGCTCGTCCGGGTGCTCCAGGAAGTGGCGGGAGATCTTCTCGTATGCGGGGTCGGTCCGCAGCGCGAGGTCGCTGGTCAGCATCATCGGCGCGTGCCGCAGGGTCGGGTCGTGGGCGTCCGGCACGGCGTCGGCCGAGGCGCCGTCCTTCGGTTTCCATTGCTTGGCGCCGGCGGGGCTCTCGGTGAGCTCCCATTCATGGCCGAAGAGCGTCTCGAAGTAGCTGTTGTCCCACGTGGTCGGGGTCGGCGTCCACGCGCCCTCGAGGCCGCTGGTGATGGCGTCCTTGCCCTTGCCCGTCCCGTTGGCGTTCGCCCATCCCAGGCCCTGGTGCTCGACCGGGCAGGCCTCCGGCTCGGGCCCGAGCAGGCTGGGGTCGCCGTTGCCGTGGCACTTGCCGAACGTGTGGCCGCCCGCGATGAGCGCGACCGTCTCCTCGTCGTTCATGGCCATCCGACGGAACGTCTCGCGGATGTCGCGAGCCGATGCCAGCGGGTCCGGGTTGCCGTTGGGCCCTTCGGGGTTCACGTAGATGAGCCCCATCTGCACGGCGCCGAACGGACCGGTCAGCTCACGGTCGCCGCTGTACCGCTCGTCACCCAACCAGGTGTCCTCCGGTCCCCAGAAGATCTCCTCCGGCTCCCAGACGTCCTGCCGCCCGAACCCGAATCCGAACGTCTGAAGGCCCATTGACTCGAGGGCGACGTTCCCCGTGAAGACCAGCAGGTCGGCCCACGAGATCGCCCGCCCGTACTTCTGCTTGACCGGCCACAGCAGGCGGCGGGCCTTGTCGAGGCTCACGTTGTCGGGCCAGCTGTTGAGCGGCGCGAACCGTTGGGCACCGTCGCCGGCACCGCCTCGGCCGTCTGCGATCCGGTAGGTGCCCGCCGAGTGCCAGCTCATCCGGATGAACAGCGGTCCGTAGTGGCCGTAGTCGGCCGGCCACCAGTCCTGCGACGTCGTCATCACCTCCAGGACGTCACGCCGGAGAGCTTCGACGTCGAGGGTGGCGAACTCCGCGGCGTAGTCGAACGCCTCGCCCATCGGATTGGACCGTGGTGAGTGCTGGCTGAGGACCTGGAGATTCAGCTGGTTGGGCCACCAGTCGCGGTTCGTGCTCGGCCGCCGGGGCGAGGCGGTGGGGGAGGGGATGACGGGGTTTTCGCTCTCGCTGCCGCGTTCGGTCACGGGGACATCTCCTGTCAGGTGATTGGTTGAGTCCTGTGGTTGGTCGAGTTCTGTGGTTCGTGGTTTGTCAGGTGGTCACCGGAGCGGCGGCGCAGTCCGGACACACCCCCCAGTACGTCACCTCCGCCTGGTCGACGAGGAAGCCCCGGTCGTCGGACGCGGTGAGGCACGGGGCCGCACCGAGGGCGCAGTCCACGTCGGCGATGGTGCCGCAGGACCGGCATACGAGGTGGTGGTGGTTGTCCGCGACCCGCGCCTCGTAGCGAGCCACCGAGCCGGAGGGCTGGATCCGCCGGACCAGGCCGGCCGCGGTGAGCGCGCGGAGGACGTCGTATACGGCCTGGTGGGAGACCGCCGGCAGGTGGCCTCGGACGGCCGAGATGATCGAGTCGGTGTCCGCATGGGGGTGGGCTTCCACGGCGGCCAGCACCGCGAGCCGGGGGGCGGTGACTCGGAGCAGCGCTCCACGCAACCTCCGTTCGAGCTCCGAGGCCGCCGGCACGGGCCTCACTATTCTCGGTTTTCTGGAACGCATCAAGACTGGGGCGGTCCGTCCAGGATCCGGACGCCGGGTGCCGGCCTCGATGCGCTGAGACACGATGGATAAGTCCTGCTTATCAGATGGAAAATACGGGGTTATGTGACCCGGTTCCACTCTCCCTCCATTGGAGCATCATGTCCCTCACTCGCCGTCGTCCTACCCTCGTCGCCGCGCTCGGCGCGGCCCTGGCCCTGGCGACGACCGCCGCCTGCAGTGGCGGGTCCAGTGACGTCGTCGGTGCCGCGGCCGGGTCGACGCAGGCGCCCGCCGCCGACGGCGCGGGCGGCACGATCAACCTCTACGCGTACGCCGTGCCGAAGCCGGGATTCGACAAGGTGATCCCAGCCTTTACCGCCACCCCGGCCGGCAAGGGCGTCACCTTCCAGCAGTCCTACGGCGCCTCCGGCGACCAGTCGCGCAAGGTCGCCGCGGGCGCCACCGCGGACTTCGTGAACTTCTCGGTCGAGCCCGACGTCACCCGGTTGGTCGACGCGGGGCTGGTCGAGCCCACCTGGAACTCCGGTCCGCACAAGGGAATCCCCTTCGGTTCCGTGGTGACCATCGTCGTCAGGAAGGGCAACCCCAAGGGCATTCGGGACTGGGACGACCTGCTCAAGCCCGGCGTCAACGTGGTGACCCCCAACCCCTTCAGCTCCGGGTCGGCGAAGTGGAACCT
>JBKPKI010000084.1:0-3803 GCA_046731055.1 Actinomycetota bacterium
ACGTGATCTTCGACGTGGAGGCGAACATCAGCGGGCGCTGCGGGTTCCCGGAGGCGGCGGCCAACGTGAGGACGTCGGCGCTCTTGGCCTCCTCCTCGGTGAGGTGGTGGAACGCATACGCGTTGTCCCAGAAGATCCGGAAGTCCGGCGCGGCGGTCGACATCGAGGCGAGCGCGGCGGCGACCTCCTGGGAGCAGATCGCCCCGGACGGGTTGGCGTGGGTGGGCACCACCCACATGCCCTTGACCGTCGGGTCGTCGCGGACGAGCGCCTCGACCGAGGGCACATCCGGCCCGTCGGGGTTCATCGGGACGGTGACCATGTCGATGCCGAAGTCCGCCAGCATCGAGAAGTGCCGGTCGTAGCCCGGGACGGGGCACACGAACGTGACCTTCTGCTCCTGCGACCACGGCCGGGGGGACTCCGGGGCGCCGAACAGGAGGAGGTACGAGACCACGTCCCACATCAGCGTGAGGCTGGAGTTGCCGCCGCACACGACCTGCTCAGGTTCGACCCAGAGCAGCTCGGCGAAGATCTCCCGCAACTCTGCGAGCCCCTCGAGGCCGCCGTAGTTCCGAACGTCCGCGCCGGACCGGTCCCTGGTCGTGCGAGGCAGCTCGAGGAGGGCGTCGGACAGGTCGAGCTGGGCGCTCGAGGGCTTCCCCCGGGTGAGGTCGAGGCGGAGCCCGCGATCCTTGAGGGCGGCATACGCCTGCCGCTTCTCGTCGAGGAACGCGGCCAGTTCATCCTGGGTGAGGTCGGCCAGCGGGGTCCGGGTGACGGGCGCGGTGGTCACGGCGGCCATCCTCCCACCGGGTGCGGCCGCACTTCCGTGGGCGTCTCAGCGGTTCGCTCGGACCCGCGGCGGTCACGTATGCTGTCCCTTCGGTGGTGGCCTACCGCCATGCTCAGCCATGCCCATGGAGTATGCGTTCGAGCGGGTCAGGTCGGCCGCCCGCGGACCCGCCCAGCCCGGGTTCGCGTAGGGCAGTGGCTCAATTGGTAGAGCACCGGTCTCCAAAACCGGCGGTTGGGGGTTCGAGTCCCTCCTGCCCTGCACGAGAGAACCGCGAACGAGGACCTGAGGGACGAGGGAAGGGAGGAACAATGACCGAAGCACGCGCTGGATCGCGCGGGTCCGGAGGGGCCGCGGGATCACACCGGCGTCCTCGTCAGACCAACCCGGTCAGCCGGCTGTTCCAGTCCCTGGGCCTCTTTATCAGCCAGATCCTCGACGAGCTGCGCAAGGTGGTGCGGCCGACCGGTTCGGAGCTGCTCAACTACACCATCGTCGTCATCGTCTTCGTGCTCGTCATCATGGCGATCGTCGCGGGCCTCGACTTCGTGTTCCACCGGCTGATGCTGCTCGTCCTCGCGGGCTGAGCGGCCATCTCGACGGTCCGAACCACCGACTCACTGACAGGAAGCAGGCAGCAGCGTGTCCGAGAACGACACTCAGCTCGACACCGAGCTCGCCCCCGAGGTCCAGCCCCAGGCTGATGTGACGGGCGCCGAACCGACGATCACCGACCTCGACGGGCCCGTGGACGGCGAGCTGGATGCACCGGCGGCCGACGCCCACACGGCCCTGAGCGAGCCGGCCCAGGCCGAGTCGGCAGCGGATCCCATTGAGGAGTTCAAGCGGCAGCTCCGCCTCAAGGACGGCGACTGGTACGTCGTGCACTCCTACGCCGGCTACGAGAAGCGGGTCAAGACCAACCTCGAGACGCGCATCCAGTCCCTCAACATGGAGGACTTTATCTTCGAGATCGAGGTGCCCATGGAAGAGGTCACCGAGATCAAGAACGGCCAGAAGAAGCTGGTCTCCCGCGTGCGGATGCCCGGGTACGTCCTGGTCCGGATGGACCTCACCGACGAGAGCTGGGGCGCCGTACGCCACACTCCGGGCGTGACCGGCTTCGTCGGCAACGCTCACCAGCCAGTGCCGCTCAGCCTCGACGAGGTCTTCACGATGCTCGCGCCCGACTTGGAGAGCCCGGCCGCCGCGGCGACCGGCACCGGTGGTGCCGCCGGGAAGCCCAAGGAGCCTCAGGTCGTTGACTTCCAGGTCGGCGAGTCCGTCACCGTCATGGAGGGTCCGTTCGAGACCCTTCCCGCGACGATCTCCGAGATCAACCCCGACACCCAGAAGCTCAAGGTGCTCGTCTCGATCTTCGGCCGGGAGACGCCGGTCGAGCTGTCCTTCGCGCAGGTCGCCAAGATCTGAACCAACGGGGGGCTCCGCCCCCCGTTAACCCCCCGAACCCCGCGTGGACATCTACGCGGTCATTGCAACCGGGTCATCGCCCATGGCGTGGGCCCACCACCAGAAAGTGAAAACGCATGCCCCCCAAGAAGAAGCGGATCGCCGGCTTCATCAAGCTCCAGATCAACGCCGGTGCGGCCACGCCCGCGCCGCCCGTCGGCCCGGCCCTCGGCCAGCATGGTGTCAACATCATGGAGTTCGTCAAGGCGTACAACGCCGCGACGGAGTCCCAGCGCGGAAACGTCATCCCCGTCGAGATCACCGTCTACGAGGACCGGTCGTTCACCTTCGTCACGAAGACGCCGCCGGCCGCCGAACTGATCAAGAAGGCCGCGGGCGTCCCCAAGGGCTCCGGCGAGCCGCACAAGACCAAGGTCGCGAGCCTGACGGCCGACCAGGTCCGCACTATCGCCGAGCAGAAGATGGAGGACCTCAACGCCAACGACGTCGAGGCTGCCGCGAAGATCATCGCCGGCACCGCCCGATCGATGGGCATCAACACCCCCGGCTACTGAACCCTCGGGGGCGGAGCCCCGAGAACCCCGGACACCGCGCATACACCCGTATGCCGGTCAGTGGCAGGGCCAGCGCTGGCCCGCAGACCACGACTCCCTGACCAGAAGGAGCAGCACATGAAGCGCAGCAAGGCGTACCGCGCCGCCACCGAGAAGATCACCCCGGGCCGGGTCTACAGCCCGCTCGAGGCGGTTCGGCTCGCGAAGGACACCAGCTCGACCAAGTACGACGCGACCGTCGAGGTCGCGCTGCGGCTCGGAGTCGACCCCCGCAAGGCCGACCAGATGGTGCGCGGCACGGTCAACCTCCCGCACGGCACCGGCAAGACCGCCCGCGTCCTCGTGTTCGCCAACGGCGACAAGGCCGAGGCGGCGCGCGAGGCGGGCGCCGACTACGTCGGATCCGACGACATGCTCGAAAAGATTCAGGGCGGCTGGCTCGACTTCGACGCCGTCGTGGCGACGCCCGACATGATGGGCAAGGTCGGCCGACTCGGTAAGGTCCTCGGCCCCCGCGGCCTCATGCCGAACCCGAAGACCGGCACGGTGACCATGGACGTCGCCAAGGCGGTGTCCGACATCAAGGGCGGAAAGATCGAGTTCCGCGTCGACAAGCACGCGAACCTCCACTTCATCATCGGCAAGGTGTCGTTCGACGAGAAGTCACTCGTGGAGAACTACGGGACCGCGTTGGAGGAGATCCTCCGCCTGAAGCCGTCGTCCTCGAAGGGCCACTACATCGAGAAGGCGACTCTGACGACGACGATGGGCCCGGGCATCCCGCTGGACTTCCGGCGCACCCGCAACCTCCTCGTCGAGGACGCCGCTGAGGCCGAGGAGGACACGAGTGCGGAGGCGGCTCATTTTTCGAACCTAGTCCTGTGGGGCCACTGTGTGCGCGTCGAGAACCGACCGGTTTGTGGCGTTTTCGATCAACAACGCGATCGGGGTGGATCGTACCACACCCAGGGTGGTCGATACACCCCGAATACAGGCCGGGGTTGAGCTGTCGTCAGACTTAC
>JBKPKI010000085.1:0-3128 GCA_046731055.1 Actinomycetota bacterium
GCCCGGGCAAAGTCCAGGAGGGTGTCCACCAGCCGGTTGAGCCGGTCGGCGGCGCGTTTCACCGCATCGACGTGTCCGGCCTGCTCCGCCGACAGCGCAGAGCGGCGCAGCTCACCGGCGGCAGCGAGAGCGACGGTGATCGGGGTGCGGAACTCATGGCTGACGTTGGCGAAGAACGCGGACTTGTCTCGATCCAGCTCGGCCAGTGCCGTCGCCCGGGCACGTTCGGCGGCGGTCACTCGCACGTCGGCGAGTAACGCGGTCAGCTGGCGGGTGACCAGCGTGACGAAGGTCGCATACCGCTCGTCGACCTGCCGATAGGGATTGAGCCCCAGCACGAGAACAACATCGTGGTCGCGGTCGGTTCCCCTCAGCGGCATCACGTACGCGGCGGTAGGTGGTTGCGGTCCCAGCGGGCCAGGGTCGGCGCGAAGCTCCGCAGCCCGGTAGGTCATCAGCCTGGGCTCCGAGGTCCGGACCACATCCGCGATCGGATGCGACGACCGTACAGCCACCCGGTCGGGCAGCGCCGCACTAGGGACCGGGGCTCCGTACGCGCACTGAACGACCAGCTGCCCCGACGGGTCGGCGACGTAGATGGCCGCGAACGGGACCGCCCACCGGTTGGTGGCGAGGATCTCGCAGACCCTGGCCAGGGCCTCACCGGGTGACGCGAAGTCCGCGCTCGACAGGACGGCCAGGTCGCGGATGGTGACCAGCCGCCGAGTCTCCACCCGCGCCACGGTGACGTCGGTGGTGGCCACAAACACGCCAACGACGTCCCCGTCCGCCGACCGGACCGGGCTGTAGGAGAACGTCCAGTACGTCTCCTCGAGATACCCGTGCCGGTCCACGAAGAGCAGCAGATCCTGGTCGAACGTTGCCTCGCCGGCCTCCAAAACCCGGGCAACCTTCGGTCGGAGGTCCCCCCACACCTCAGCCCAGCACCCGGCGGCCGGCTGCCCCATCGCGCCCGGATGCTTCGACCCCAGGAAGGGACGGTAAGCCTCGTTGTAAATCTGGACCAGGTCGCTGCCCCACCACAGCAGCATCGGGATCCGCGACGGCATCACGGTCCGCACCGCCGAGCACAGCTCCGGGCTCCAACCGGCCGGGTCCCCCAACGAGGTCCGCCCCCACGCGGTTGCCCGCGCCAGGACCGCTGCTTCGTCGTCTCCCGGGAACAGCGCCCAAAGGGCGACCTGGCCATCGACGTCGGAAGAGCCCATCATGCTGAGGAAACCAGGGTGGATTGCCTGCTCATACGGACTGCCCGTCCATGTGCTGGCCAGGCGGTCCCCGCCGTGCTCTCGACGTGACCTGGCGACCCCATCCTAGGCGTTCAAGCCACCTGGGTCACCTCGCACAGCACATCCCGCGCGAGATGCGCCCACCTCGGCCGCTGTCTCCCCCGGACCGCGCGGGCACCAGCGCGTAGCGCCACCAGCCTGATCGACCAGGCCGCTCTCGACCATCCGACCAACGGCCGGACGAGCCCCGGCTGCCCGCATGCGCGCAACGCTGCCCCGCTGCACTTCGCCCAGAAAGGGCGTGGCCTCACTGCGGTGCAATTCTCCCCACAAGCCACGCGTCCGCGATCGGTTCAAGGATCGGCCGGGCTCGATGTCGGCCGCGCGTCGGGGATGCGCGCTACCCGCCAGACGCGGCGGCCGTTGACGGCGGTTTCGGCGGGCTAAACGTCTGCGCGACCACCCGCCGGCGGAGCGTTACTACCCAACCTACGCCTGACTCCGCTGATGATGACTCCGATCGCAAGGATAACGAAGAGTAGCTGCGCGATTTGCTGTGCCGGAGAGCCGGCGAAGCCATCACGACCAGTCAGTAGGCCACCGAAAACGAGCCCGGCTCCAGCTAGAACACCGATCCACCCCAGCGGACGGGCGACGATGGAGGATCGGGCGATGGCAACTCCGAATAGCGCAATCGTCAGGCCGAGGAGAATCTGGAAAAACGAATTGGCGCCCCATTCCAACCAGCGGACCGCTTCCGCGGCGGCAAAGCGGCCCGGCTTTTCCGCTGCCGGGGCGGCGACCCAGGCGTCGACGCTCTGCTTAAGGGCAACACCATCCACCGCCATGTTCACCGCGAAGACGGCCGCTGTCGCGACAGCGGCGCCGAGTGCGCACCGTTCCAGGGCAGTAATTGTGCCGTGACCACCCATCGCGCCGTACAGCAGCACGAACCCTGAGACGACGAGCAGTGCCGCCGCAAACTGCAGGTCATGAACCCACACCCAGTCCGTGCTCGACGCGTATTCCGTGAAGACCGCCGCGTGATCATTGAGCGGCTCGCGATGCGGATGTAGCTGCCCAGCCAGGACGCCAACAACGGCCCCCACCAGCATCACCGCCCCAGCCAGGACGGTCGATCGCCGCACCGAAACGCTGACGCCTGGCCTCACCGCGGAGCTTGTCATTCCTTGTCACCTCCAAAACCCAGAGCGACCGTTTCGCCCTCACCAGGTCGACGGGCTCCCCCGGCCGGCCCAAGCAAACACGAGACAGCAACCATGGCACACGTGCTCGGCGGCTAACACCTAACGCCGCAGTGAGGTGCCAGGAGACCGCCACGCTTCAGACGGCATGCGTGCACGATCGGAGGCCATTGGTCCTCAACCGTTCGACCGTAAGGCACCGGGTTGAGGAATTGCGATTCCCGAGCTGTCGGCTGTCTGGCGGACGCCGCGCTGGTTTGCGCGAGGCACATCGCTTTCGCCGGCCCGATGGTGCGCGTCGCACCGCCGCCAGACGGCGTTTAGCCGTGCACCGTAGGAGGTACCCAGACACCCAAGCGGGTTGTTCGCGCGCTGTGCGGATCAGCAACTCCTAGTACGTCGCGCCAGTACGCCACGCCATCTCCTGCAGTTCGAAGGTGTTGCCGTCGGGATCGGAGAAGGCTGCGCCTTTCACGCCGCCACCGAAGTCCTGAATTTCGCCGATCTCTACTCCTCGGCGGACGAGTTCAGCACGGGCCTCGGCGATGTTCTCCACAACCAGGTGCACGCCTCTCACGCTGCCGGGCTCTCCCGCGTACACATCCAGTCCGGTCCCGAAGCCGACCGAACAACCCGAGCCCTCAGGTGTCAACTGGACGATCCGGACACCTTC
>JBKPKI010000086.1:0-15091 GCA_046731055.1 Actinomycetota bacterium
GCGCCGCTCTAGGCTGGCGGTTTCCTGACCCGGAGGTGTCACATGACCGTAGTGCGCGCGGCGCTGGTCCAGACCACATGGACCGGCGACAAGGACTCGATGATCGACAAGCACGAGGAGTATGCGCGCGAGGCGGCCGCCCAGGGCGCGCAGGTCATCTGCTTCCAGGAGCTGTTCTACGGGCCGTACTTCTGCCAGGTCCAGGACACCAAGTTCTACGAGTTCGCCGAGGCGGTTCCTGGCCCGACGACCGAGCGGTTCGAGGCGCTCGCCAAGGAACTGAAGCTCGTCATCGTCCTGCCGGTCTACGAGCGCGAGGAGCCGTTCCTGTACAACACCGCGGCGGTCATCGACGCCGACGGCAGCTATCTCGGCAAGTACCGCAAACAGCACATCCCGCACGTCGGCGGGTTCTGGGAGAAGTTCTACTTCCGGCCCGGAAACGGCGGATACCCC
Organism: Actinomycetota bacterium; assembly: GCA_046731055.1. GTDB lineage: Bacteria > Actinomycetota > Actinomycetes > Actinomycetales > Dermatophilaceae > Lapillicoccus. Next base: position 457 of record JBKPKI010000086.1, read on the forward strand.
GTCTTCGACACCGCCGTCGGCAAGGTCGGCGTCTACATCTGCTACGACCGCCACTTCCCCGAGGGCTGGCGCGCCCTGGGCCTCAACGGCGCGCAGATCGTCTTCAACCCCAGCGCCACGAGCCGCGGCCTGAGCGAGTACCTCTGGTCCATCGAGCAGCCGGCCGCTGCCGTCGCCAACGAGTACTTCGTCGGCGCGATCAACCGGGTCGGCATCGAAGACCTCGGCGACGACGACTTCTACGGCCAGTCCTACTTCGTCGATCCTGAAGGCAACTACGTCGGCGACAAGGGCGACCCGCACAAGCCGGAGCTCATCGTTCGCGACCTCGATCTCGACCTCATCCAAACCGTCCGCGAGCGGTGGGCGTTCTACCGCGACCGCCGGCCCGAGGCCTACGACGACCTGGTGCGACCGTGACCACCCTCATCCGAGGCGGCACCGTGGTCTCGGCCACCGGCCGGGTCCAGGCCGACGTCCTCGTCGACGGTGAGACGATCGCCGCCGTCCTCGCTCCGGACAGCCAAGCCCTCGGCAGCGACCTCGCGAGCACCGCCGACACCGTTCTCGACGCGACCGGCAAGTACGTCATCCCCGGCGGCGTCGACTGTCACACGCACATGGAGCTGCCGTTCGGGGGCACCTTCGCCTCCGACACCTTCGAGACCGGCACGACGGCCGCCGCCTGGGGCGGCACGACGACGATCATCGACTTCGCCGTCCAGCGGACCGGTGAGCGCGTCCAGGACGGGCTCGCCGCCTGGCACGACAAGGCCGACGGCAACTGCGCGATCGACTACGGCTTCCACCAGATCCTCGGCGGCGTCGACGACGACGCCCTCAAGGCGATGGACGAGCTCGTCGCCGACGGGATCACCAGCTTCAAGCTCTTCATGGCCTACCCGGGCGTCTTCTACTCCGACGACGGCCAGATCCTCCGCGCCATGCAGCAGGCTCGCGAGAACGGCGCGCTGATCATGATGCACGCGGAGAACGGCATCGCCATCGACGTCCTCGTCGCGCAGGCCTTGGCCCGGGGGGCGACCGACCCGATCAACCACGGGCTCACCCGACCGTGGGAGACCGAGGAGGAGGCCACCCATCGCGCAATCATGCTGGCCCGGCTCACCGGCGCCCCGCTCTATGTCGTCCACATGAGCGCGAAGCAGGCGGTGGCGACCCTCGCGGAGGCCCGTGACCAGGGGTTCAACGTCTTCGGCGAGACCTGTCCCCAGTACCTCTACCTCTCCCTCGAGGAGCAGCTGGGAGCGCCGGGCTTCGAGGGCGCGAAGTGGGTATGCAGCACCCCGCTAAGGTCCCGCGCGGAAGGTCACCAGGACGAGCTCTGGCGGTATCTGCGGACCGGGGATCTCAGCGTCGTCAGCACCGACCACTGCCCCTTCTGCATGAAGGAGCAGAAGGAGCTCGGGATCGGCGACTTCTCCAAGATCCCCAACGGGATCGGGTCGGTCGAGCACCGGCTCGACCTCCTGTACCAGGGCGTCGTCACCGGCCAGATCACCCTCGAGCGGTGGGTCGAGCTGTGCTCGACGACGCCGGCGCGGATGTTCGGCCTCTACGGCCGGAAGGGCGTGATCGAACCCGGCGCCGACGCGGATCTCGTCGTCTACGACCCGAACGGCCATACCAGCATCGGGTTGGACAAGACGCACCACATGAACATGGACCACTCCGCCTGGGAGGGCTACGAGATCGACGGTCACGTCGACCTCGTGATGTCGCGTGGGTCGGTCGTCATCAGCGACAACGAGTTCCGCGGCCGGAAGGGCCACGGGCAGTACCTCAAACGCGGCCTGTCGCAGTACCTCCACTGAGCGACGGCGCCCCATGGACCTCGGCGTCGTCCTCCAGTGCAACCCGCCCGCCTCGCGGGTCGTCGAGCTTTGCCGCCAGGCCGAGAACTACGGGTTCTCGCACGCCTGGACATTCGACTCCCACCTCCTCTGGGAGGAGCCGTACGTCATCTACAGCGCCATCCTCGCGGCCACTCGCAAGATCGTGGTGGGGCCGATGGTGACCAACCCGGCCACCCGCGACTGGACCGTGACGGCCTCGACCTACGCGACGCTCAACGAGATGTACGGCAACCGCACCATCTGCGGGATCGGCCGTGGCGACTCGGCGGTGCGAGTCACCAACGGCCGTCCCTCGACCGTGGCCGAGCTCCGAGAGTCGATCGCGGTGATCCGTGGCCTCGCCAACGGAGAGGAGGTGGCCTACAAGGGCAGCCATCTGCGCTTCCCGTGGAGCCATCGCTCGTCTCTCGATGTCTGGGTCGCGGCTTACGGGCCCCGCGTGCTCCAGCTGACCGGCGAGGTCGCCGACGGGTTCATCCTCCAGCTCGCCGACCTCTCGATCGCCGAATGGAGCATCACCGCCGTCCGCAAAGCCGCCGAGGACAGCGGACGCGACCCCGACGAGGTCGCCATCTGCGTCGCCGCTCCGGCCTACGTCACCGACGGCAGCGACTCGAGCCGCACGCACGCCTACGACCAGTGCCGGTGGTTCGGCGGGATGGTCGGCAACCACGTCGCCGACATCGTCGCGCGGTACGGCGCCGACGGAGCACGTGTCCCCACGGCGCTGACCGACTACATCAAGGGCCGCGAGGGCTACGACTACAACGAGCACGGCCGGGCCGGCAACACGCATACCAGCTTCGTCCCCGACGAGATCGTCGACCGGTTCTGCGTCATCGGCACCGTCGACGAGCACCTTGCCAAGCTCGACGCGCTGCGGGCCCTCGGGGTCGGTCAGTTCGCGATCTACCTGCAGCACGATGCTCAGGACGAGACGTTGCGGGCCTACGGGCAGCACGTTGTCCCGGCGGTGGCTGAACGGGTGCGGGCCAAGACGTGACGGCGGCCCGTCCATGACCGCCACCGCGTATGCCAAGCCGCACCTGCGCGGGGCTTCCGCCAGACGCGCTCTGGGGCGAGTCGGCCTCGTGGTCGGAGCCGTGGTTGTGGTCGGTCTCGTGTGGACCGGCTACAAGGCCATGGGCGCCGCGACGGGAGGCGTGTGGCCCGGGACGTCGCGCGCGCTTCCGGTGCCGACCGACGACACGACGCTGCCGCCGTTCCTCGACATCCTGCGACGGTTCGGCCAGCCCCAACGCACCGGCGACCCGATCCCGCTCTGGCAGTACCTCGTCGACGCCTCGGTCTTCACCTTCCGCGAGGCGTTCGTCGGGTTCCTCGCCGGCATCGTCATCGGGCTGGCGCTGGCGGTCCTCATGCTTCGCTCCCGGTGGCTGGAGCGCGGGCTGCTGCCGTGGATCATCGTGTCGCAGACCGTCCCGCTCATCGCACTGGCACCGGTGGTCGTGGCCTGGGGCAACCAGCTGCCCTTCGGCGCTTGGCAGGCCTGGATGTCGGTTGCGGTGATCGCGACCTATCTCACCTTCTTTCCCGTAACCGTCAACGCGCTGCGCGGGCTCATGTCGCCCGGCCGCCTTCCGTTGGAGCTGATGCGCTCGTACGCGGCGTCGGACCGGGCGACCCTGCTAAAGCTCCGCTTCCCGGCTTCCGTGCCGTATCTCATCCCGGCGCTGAAGCTCGCGGCTACTGCGTCGGTGGTCGGCGCGATCGTCGGGGAGATCTCGGCGGGACTACGTGGCGGCTTGGGGCGACTTCTCATCGACTACGCGCAGCAGTACCTCACCGATCCGGAACGGCTCTACTGCGCCGTCATCGCGGCCGGGGTGCTCGGCATCCTCTTCGTCGGACTCATCGACGTGCTCGACCGCGTCCTCATGCGCGGTCGTCCCCGGGAGACGACATGACCGCCGCGGCCATCGCCGTCAACGGCGTCGACAAGGTGTTCAACCCGGGACGCCGTAACGAGGTGACGGCCCTTCAGGGGATCGACCTCGAGGTTGCCGACGGAGAGCTGGTGTCCCTCATCGGTCCCTCCGGCTGCGGCAAGTCCACGCTGCTGCGGCTCGTGGGCGATCTCGAGGCGCCGACCACCGGATCGGTCCACGTCAACGGAAAGGCGGCCCGGCAGGCCCGGCTCGACCACGACTACGGGATGGCCTTCCAGCAAGCCGGCCTGTTCGACTGGCGCACCGTCTCGGCCAACGTGGAACTGCCATTGGAGCTGCTCGGATGGGACTCGGCTCGGCGCCGCGAGCGGTCGCGCGAGCTGCTGGAGCTCGTCCACCTGAAGGACTTCGCCGGTCACCGGCCCTGGGAGCTCTCCGGTGGCATGCAGCAGCGGGTCGCTATCGCGAGGGCCCTGGCCATGAAGCCGGGGATCCTCCTCATGGACGAGCCGTTCGGTGCCCTCGACGAGATGACCCGCGAGCACATGCAGACCGAGCTGGTCCGAATCCAGGCCGAGACCGGCGCGACCGTCGTCTTCGTCACCCATTCGGTACCCGAGGCGGTGTTCCTCTCCAACCGGGTCGTCGTGATGTCGCCGCGACCCGGCCAGGTCGCCCACATCGTCGCGGTCGACCTGGGGGAGCGGGGTGAGGCGATCCGGACCGACGAGCGGTTCTTCGCGGCGGTCACGGCGGTGCGAGCGGCGCTGCGCGGATCGGGAGCGGCGACTTCGGCCGACTCCGGGACGGAGGTGCGCGTCGAGTGAGCGCCCCGGTCCTCACCCAAACCACTCCCACCCCCGACGCCGTCGACGCGGCGGCGCCGTGGGCCAGCGGCCTGCGCTCGCTGGTCGGCAGCATCTGGCCCGCCGTCGTCGTGGCGGCCGTCGGTCTGGTCCTGTGGGAGCTCGTCGTCACCGTCTTCCAGATCCAGAAGTTCCTAATCCCGAAGCCGTCCGCCGTCGTGGTGGCGTTCGTCGAGTCGTTCCCGCAGATCCTCGACGGCTTGCGCAAGACCGGTTACGTCGCGGTCACGGGTCTCGTCGCCGGGGTTCTCATCGCCGTCGTCATGGCGCTGTTGTGTACTCGGTTCCGGCCGCTGGCGTCGGCGCTCACCCCGCTGGCCGCTGCGCTCGCCGCGACGCCGATCGTCGCGCTGGCACCGGTGTTCTTCAAGTGGTTCGGGCAGGTCGAGCCCACCGCCAAGCAGGCGGTCGTCGCCGTTGTCGTGCTCTTCCCGGTCTTCGTCTCGACGTCCAAGGGGCTGCTCCAGGTGCAGCCGGTTCACCTCGAGCTGATGCGCACGTATGCGGCGGGCGGCTGGCGGGTCCTGCGTGAGGTCCGCGTGCCGAACGCCTTGCCGTACTTCTTCACCTCGCTCAAGGTGGCTGCCTCGCTCAGCGTCATCGCCGCCATCGTCGCCGAGTACTTCGGTGGAGAGCAGGGCACCCTGGGCGGGATCATCACCCAGAGCGCCGGGCTGTCGCGCTATGACCGCGCCTGGGCCGCCGTTCTCGCCGCTGCCCTCCTCGGCATGGCCCTGTATGCGTTGGTGCTGCTCCTCGAGCGCCTCGCGCTTCGCAACTCCACGCCGCCGTCGACCACCTGACCCGCATACCCACCTAACCCTGGAGGACCGCATGCGCACTACCCGAATCTGGCTGAGCGGCGCCGTCGCCGCCTTGCTCCTCGCCGCCTGCGGAACCGGAGGCACGAGCGACGGCGGCGGAGGGGGAGGCGCAGCCGGAGGTGGTGGCACAGCCGCGACCAACGCCAGCTGCTCGTCCACGACGAAGGTCAAGCTCCAGCTGCAGTGGGTGGCGCAGAGCCAGTTCGCGGGCTACTACGCCGCGAAGGACCGGGGGCTGTGGGCCAAGGAGTGCCTCGACGTCACCATCGTCGAGGGCGGCGTCGACATCGTCCCGCAGACCCAGCTGGCCACGGGCGCCGTCGACTTCGCGATCGCCTGGGTCCCGAAGGCGCTGGCCTCTCGGGATCAGGGCGCGAAGATCACGGACATCGGCCAGATCTTCCAGCGGTCCGGGACGCTCCAGGTCTCCTGGAAGGACTCCAACCTCACGACCGCGGCGAGCCTGGCCGGCAAGAAGGTCGGCAACTGGGGCTTCGGCAACGAGTTCGAGCTGTTCGCCGGTCTCCAAAAGGCTGGGGTCGACCCGAAGTCGGGCGTCACTCTCGTGCAGCAGCAATTCGACATGAGTGCCTTGCTGGGCAAGCAGATCGACGCCGCGCAGGCGATGATCTACAACGAGTACGCGCAGGTCCTGGAGCAGAAGAACCCCGCGACCGGCGCGCTGTACCAGCCGAGCGACCTCAACGTCATCGACTGGAACAAGGACGGCGTCGCCATGCTCCAGGACGCCATCTGGGCCAGCACCGACAAGCTGAAGAGCGACACGGCGTACCAGGACACCGCGGTCAAGCTGCTCAAGGGCGCGATGGCCGGCTGGGTGTACTGCCGCGACAACTTCCAGCCCTGCGTAGACATCGTCCTCAAGAACGGACCCACGCTGGGGGCGTCGCACCAGGCCTGGCAGCTGGCCCGGGTCAATGAGCTGGTCTGGCCGTCTCCCGGTGGCATCGGCGTCGTCGACAAGGCGCTGTGGGACCAGACCGTCTCGGTGGCCACCAGCCAGAAGGTGGTGGCCGCGGCCCCGGACGCCGACGCCTACACGAACACCTACGCCCAAAAGGCGGTCGACGCCCTGAAGGCGAGCGGCGTGGACGTGACCGGCGCGTCGTACAAAGCACCCGATGTGACCCTCAAGGAGGGCGGCAAGTAGCTCGCCAAACGTACGTCGTCCCCCGCCCGACAGCGGGGGACGACGGTGTGCCTCAGCGAGGGGCCTGGGAGGCTTCGTAGAGGTTCGTCGTGCAGTGCAGGTTGATGACGAGCTCGTGGCTGGCGAACGGGTCCCAGTTGGTGGCCGTCGAGATGCCCCGCGAGCTGGTGGTGCCGGTGACGGGCCGGTATTGAATGCCGCGCCCGTCCGTCACGTACTCGCGTTCGATCGCGGTGATGGTGGTGCCGATGGCTCCGGAGTCACCGGTGATCTCGACACCGCGGGGAACGCCCCGACCGGGGGACACGTCCACGTCCTTGAGCCAGCTGCCCGGGGGGCAGGACATGGACGGGATGGTGATGGAGTCCCAAGGCTTGATCGCCTCGCGGAACGCCTCGATGGTCGTCGTCTCGCTCCACGTGCTCGAGGCGGACGCCGTGGCGACGCCGGCGCCGCTGATCAGGCCGGCTGCTCCAACGGTCGCGAGGACGGCCGCGGCGAGCGGGCGGAGGCGCCGCCGCCTCGGTCGTTGGTAAGTGATCTGGTTCATGGTTGATCTCATGTGTGGTCAGTTGAGCGAAGGACTCACCCGTAGGTGGGGTCCATGTAGGCATTGCTCAGGTCCGTCGTGCAGTGGAGCTTGATGACCAGCTCGTGACTGGCGAACGGGTCCCAGTTGGTGGCCGTCGACCAGCCCTGGCCGGAGTCGGTCCCGGTCGCGGGGTGATAGGTGCGGTTCCAGTAGTCGGTGACACCGATGCTCTTCACGTCGGTGATCGTCGTGCCGATCGCGCCGCCGTCGACGATCTCGACACCCTTGGGCAGGATGCGGCCGGAGGAGTAGACGGTGTTCTCGAGGTACCCGCTGGGGCATTTGAGCGACGGGATCGTGATCGAGTCCCAGGGCTTGATCGTCTCCCGGAACGCCTCGACGGTGGAGGACTCGTTGCCGAAGGGCGATGCCGACGCGGCAGTGACGCCCATGCCCGCGACGGCTGCCGCCGCGAAGGCGCTCGCCAGAACGATCTTGCTCGTTATGCCAAGGCGACGGCCGGTGCTCGGCCGTGTGGTGCTGTTCACGTGGATCTCCTTGCTTGGTTTGCTTGGTGGTTGTTCCGGACAGCCCGGGGGGCAGCGGTGGTTGAAGGGTCACCCGTAGGTGACGGTCGTCTTCTGAGAGGCCTTGGTGATGTCCGTGGTGCAGTGGAGCTTGATGACGAGCTCGCGGCTGCCGAACGGGTCCCAGTTGGTGGCGGTGGACAAACTGCCCGTCGACAGCGTTCCCTTGATGGGGTTCGAGTTCTTGTCGCCGCCGTACGCGTGGTCGTAGTCCCTGCCGGTGATGGTGACCCCGATGAGGCCCGGCTCCACGACCTCGACCCCGAGGGGGACGTATCGGCCTGGGGACAGGTCTTTGTTGACCAACCAGCCGGCCGGGCACGTCATGGAGGGCACCGTGATGGAGTCCCAGGGCTTGATGGTCTCCCGGAAGGCTTCGGTCACGGTCTCAGTCGACGTCGAGGCCGCGGACGCGGTGGTAACGCCGACGCCGGCGACGGCCGCTACGGCAGCGGCCGTCACGAGGACGGAAGCGGCCACAGGCCCAACACGGCGACGCTTCCGTCGCGGGTGGTCAATGGTGTTGTTCATGATGGATCTCCTGTGTTGTGAAGGGGGTTGATACGTGGTGCCGGCGCTCAGAACGGCGACGGCCCTAGGTCCTCGACCACGGCGTGATCGTGTTCAAGGTGCAGTGGAGCTTGATGACGACCTCGTGGCTGGAGAACGGATCCCAGTTGGAGGCACCGGAGTAGCTGTGGTCGGCGTCGAAGCCCGTGATGGGTTGGACCAGGCGGTCCTTCTCGACCCATACGGGACCCGTCGACTTGGTGATGGTGACGCCGACTCCGCCCGGCTCCACGACCTCGACGCCCGCCGGCACAATGCGGCCCGGAGAGTAGTTTTGGTTGTGCAGGTAGCCGGCCGGGCAGCTGCGGGACGGGATCCTGATCGAGTCCCAGGGCTTGACCGCCTCGCGGAACACCTCGTAGGTCCTCACAGTGGGCGCGGGGTCGGTCGTATCGTCAGCGGTCGCGACGGCGTCACCGATGCCGGTGATCGCGGCCGCGGTGACGGCCACGAGCGTCGCGCGGACGGGCCACGAGAGCGTGCGGTAGACATTGTGAATCTCCTTGACTGAGAATCAAATTCGTTAGCAAGGAGTATTCGGCGGTCGGACCGCTGGCGCCGTCGTACGATGAGGGGACGGCGTGGACGACGTCAGCGCGCTGCGCGACGGACTCTCGAGTGGGGTCACCCCCACCCGGTCAGTGACCGCTGTTGAGGTACCGGACTACCGCGAGGACGCGACGGTGCTCGTCGGGGTCTGGCGGTAGCTCCAGGGTCTGGAAGATCAGAGCGATGCTGCGGTCGACCGCCTTCTCGGTCACTCCGAGCTCCCGCCCGATGCGCGCGTTGCTGTACCCCTGGGCCATCAGCTGGAGCACCTCGAGCCGGCGGGGCGTGAGCAACCCGATGCCGCGGTCCTGCTCGTCGCGAACGCCGCGACGGACCATCGACGAGATCACCTCGGGATCGATGCTGGAGCCACCGGCCACGACTCGCCTGACCGAGTCGAGGAACTCGTCGAGATCCATGACCCGGCTCTTGAGCAGGTAACCGATGCGCTCGGCGCCGAGGCTCAGCAGCTCGAGCGCGCCGGCGGTGTCGATGTGCTGCGACAGCACGACGACCGCGACGTCGGGCAGCTCGCGCCGGATCTGGAGCGCGGCGGCGATCCCGTCGCGGGTGAACGTCGGCGGCATCCGGATGTCGGTGACAACCAGGTCCGGGTGATGCGTGCGGACCTTCTCGAGGAGGTCGTCACGGTCGCCCGCTTGTGCCACGACGTCGTACCCGTCGTCTCCGAGAATGCGCGCGATCCCTTCTCGGAGAAGGACGTCGTCCTCGGCGAGGATCACGCGCATACGAACTCCGCTCTCAAGGTCGATCCCCGCCCCACCGCCGGTTGCAGGCTGAGCATCCCGTCCAACGCGGCGACGCGGTCACCCAGACTCCGCAAACCGAACCCTGGAGCCGCGTCCGCAGGGCCCCGTCCGTCGTCCGTCACCTCGACCTCGAGGCGGCCGTCACGGACCGACAAGGTCACTGCGACGGCGCTCGCCTCGGCGTGCTTGACGGCGTTGGTCAGCGCCTCGGCCACGACGAAGTAGCCGGTGGACTCCACCTCGGCGTCCATCCGGTCGAGGGTTCCGACGACATCGACCCGAACGGGGATCGGCATCTGCTCCGCCAGGGCCGCCACGGCGGCCTCGAGTCCTCGGTCCTGCAGCGTGGCGGGCATGATCCCCTGGACCAGGAGGCGGAGATCCTCGACGAGGGAGCGGCACTGCTCACCCACCCTCGCCGCGACGGAGCGCACGAGTTCAACATCCTCGGCGCGGCGGCTCAGCCGCTGGACCTCAATGCCTATCAGCAGGATTCGTTGCTGCGCGCCGTCGTGCAGGTCGCGGGCGATCCGCCGCCGTTCGGCGTCTGCGGCGACAACGATCCGCCGGCGCGAGGTCCGCAGCTCGGCGGCGGCGGCGTCGAGCCGCTGAACCGCCGATCGGAGTTCAACGACGAGCCGGCGGTTGTCGAGCGCCAGCTCGAGCGGCGCCGCGACGGTCGCGACCAGACTGGTGTCGGCGACGAGGGAGCGGTCGTACTGGAGTCCGCCGAGCGGAGGCCGTTCGACGCCGATCGGCCACCATCCCTGATCCGGTGCGATCTCGCGAGGGGCCCCGTCGCTGTCGACCATGTGGTCGCGCCCTGGCTCGACCGTCCACAGGACTCTGGCACTGCCGTCACCCAGCGCGCGAACCATCAGGTCGTCCAGGAGGCGCGGTTCGGCCGAGGCCTCGGAGATCCCTCGGGCGACTTCCTCGACCTCGCCGGCCCGGCCGAACGCGCCGACGGTCATGGCGAGAACGAACGCCATGGGCAGGCCGAAGATCATCGCGAGCTGCAGGAGCAGGACGGTGTCGAGGACCGTGTTCGAGGCGTCGGAGTGGTTCACGCCGATGCCGATCGCGATGACGGCGACGGCGAAGCACCCGTAGCCGAGGAACGGGAGCAGCTGGCGACGGATCACGGCCGGGGCCGTCGACAGTCGTCTCAGGGCCAGCACGAATGCCGCCACCATCGTGGCGAGGCCCAACACGGTCTGCGCGCTCCCGACCAGCACCACTGCATCGGTCGAGGTCACCAGGCGCTGGATCACCGGCGGGGCCAGTGCGACGACATAAGCGGCGACGGCAGTGATGCGGCTCGTCCGGTCGCTGATCCGGCCGGACGGGAACGCGAGCAGCAGGTGCAGGAGCACCGCGAGCGGCAGCGAGTCCAGGAACAGGCCAACCGCACGAAGCGCCTCGATCTCGTCGTCCTGCAGCGCCGCAGCCCACAGGGCGAGTGCGGCAGCCACCATGAGCCGTCCGGTCGCGTTGTGCGGCCGCCGGTGCCAGGCGACGAGACCCGTGACGGTGAACGCCGCGACCGAGGCCACCTCCACGATCGCGGCGACGCTCCCTCGCGACCTCGAGGGCACCGCCTGGTCCACGAGAACCAGCGCCGTCATGAGAACGCCGATGGCGACCAGCGCGTCCCGCAGGCTCGTACTCGGTGCGGGCGAGACGGACCCGCTCGGCGCAGCGGCTACCGATGTCATGTGGACAGGATCGACGCCGCGGCGCCTCCCGCGCAGCACCTTCACCGCGCGTTCGGCGGCGAGTTCACCCTCGCGCGTCGGAGGCGAGCAGGTCGTAGTCGACGAGGTCGTCCCACGAACCGTCGCCGAGACGCTCCGCCTGACGTCGCATACCGGTCCGGTGAAAGCCGTTGGCCTCGGCAACGTGCTGTGAAGCCGCATTGCCGGCCGCGGCGCGGAGCTCCAGGCGTCGCAGCCCGAGCCCACCCTGAGGAGGCGGCCGGAAGGCATGTTCCACGAGCAGCCGGAGAGCCTCGGTCGTGACGCCGGAACCGCGGACGCCCGGGTGGGCCCAGTAGCCGACTTCGCCGCTCGTCGGGTCTTCCTCCGCGAGCCTGGTGACGGCGATCGAGCCCGTGCAGGCGTCGTCGTCAGGGTCCGCCATGGCGAGGAACAGCCCCCGGCCGGCGGCGGCTTCACCGCGGCACCAACGCAGGTAGGCGAGGGCGTCGTCGACCGTATAGGGATCCGGCAGGCCGGCGAGCCAGTGCTTCGAGCGCTGGTCACGGCAGCCCTCGACCATGCGCGCCGCGTCGTCGTCCCGCCAGGGGCGAAGTCGGACGTGGTTGCCCTCGAGGGTCACCTCGTTCACGCGTCGGGGTCGCCGGTCGAGCCGTTCGTCCGTCGCCAGGAGCTCGAAGTAGGCGCCGTCGGTGATCTCGCCTGAACCGCTGCGGTACGCATACCGGTCCTGGCCCCAACGCCGGAACCCAGCGCGCAGGAGGATCGTCTGGGACGCGACGTTGTCCAGGTCGGTCTCCGCGTAGAGGCGAGCCAGACCCAGGCCGCCTTCCGATACCGGCGTGAAGGCGTGGTCGATGATCACGGGGACCACCTCGCCGAGCACCCCCAGGCCACGAGCCGTCGGGTGGAGCCAGTAGCCGATCTCGCCCTGGAATCGGCTCCTGACCGGGTCGAGCCTGAAGATCGTGAGGTTGCCGAGCGCGTGGTCGGTCTCGCGGTCGGCGATCGCCCAGTTGAGGTGCTCGTTCGAGTCCTGGCCGAGCTGCCGCCGCCGGAGCCACGTCGCGAAAGTTGGCGCGTCGGGGTGGGCCCCAGCCGGCATGAACCGCAGGCTGGCGGCATCGGGTTCCTCGCCGGGTCCCGGCACGTCGCGCGGCGTCCAGGGGCGCAGCCGGAACCGTTCGGTCTCGAGAACTGGCAGCTCGCCGGGCTCGACCCGCTGCGCGTCCCGATCGTCGGTCGCCAGCAGGTCAAAAACCATCCCATCGCGGACGTCGGCCGGGTCGCCACCGACCACCATCTTGCGGCGCTCGACCCCGACCGGTACGAAGCCGGCCCGTCGCAGCACCCGGCCGGACGCCCGGTTGTCCAGGACGTAGCTCGCCTCGAGCCGATGCAGCCCAAGACCGCCCTCGTCCTGCGCTCGGAAGGTCCATGGGATCAACAGATCCAGGGCCTTCCCCAGGACTCCCTGGCCGCGCGCGGGATCGAGCAACCAGTACGCGAGGTTTCCCGTCCCCGCGGTCGCCGCGAGACCCAGCCGGGAGAGTCGCAGACCGCCGAGGACCGTGTCGCGGTCGGTGGCCGCAATGGCGACCGAGATCGCCTCGCCCGAAGCGGCGAGCCCGCGTTCTCCGAGCAGCCAGTCGGGGTACGCGTCATGGGTCGGCATGGCCAGGGAGATGTAGTCCGCGGCCTCCCGGTCCAGGCGCTCCGGGAAGACGTCCACGTCGTTCTCGCGGAACGCTCGGAGGAGAAGACCGTTTCCCTCGATGCCCGGAGCCGCCAACCATCGGGTTCGGGGCTCCATCGGCTCCCCGCGGAGCAGCCGGCCGGCCCAGAACTCCCGGACCGCACCGTCGACGACATTGCTGAACGGACCGTCGACCCGGAAACCCAGCCGCCACGCCACGCGGCGCGACCCGAAGTTGCCGACCATCGCGTGCCAGAACGCCACCTCCGCACCGGTGTCGAATGCGTGTTGAACGGCCAGCCGGAGTGCGCGCATCGTCACGCCCTGGCCGCGAGCCGCCGGGTGAGCGGCGAACGAGACCTCGACGGCGCGGTCTCCGCGCTGGCGGTACCCCGTCAGACCCGCGAACCGGCCCTCGTGCCTGACCGCCCACGTCGCCCGCTCGCCGGTCGCCCACTCCCGACCGGTCCGCTCGACGAACTCGCGCGCGTCGTCACGGGTGTACCCCTGCCACAGGGTGGTCCACCGGAGGGTCTCGGCGTCCGTGCTCTGCTCGTAGATCCCCTCGACGTCGTCCATGGTCACGACGCGAAGGGTCACCGCCCCGTCGGACAAGGTGGGGGCGACGGCGGGAGGCGGCATACCGGTCAGCCAACCAACCAGTCGGCGACCGCGGCAACCGACTTGACGGAACCCGCATACCGCTCGACGCGTTGGGTTCGGTGCCAGGTGACCGTCTAGCCTAGGTCGGTAGTCCGCGCCCGCCGTGGCGATCTCTCTCGTGACGCGGTGAGCGTGCCGTCAGTCATCCGTCAGCAGGAGTTGAGCGTGCCCAAGGTCTTCGAGAAGCTGCTGCGTGCCGGCGAGGGCCGGGTCCTCAAGCGGCTGGAGGGCATCGCGGCGCAGGTCAACGCGCTCGAGGAGGACTTCGAACGGCTCACCGACGACGAGCTGCGCGACGAGACCGCCGCCTTCAAGCAGCGGCTGGCCGAGGGTGAAAGCCTGGACGACCTCTTGCCTGAAGCCTTTGCGGCGGTGCGCGAGGCGTCGAAGCGGACGCTCGGCAAGCGCCACTTCGACGTGCAGATCATGGGCGGGGCGGCACTCCACCAGGGCGACGTGGCCGAGATGAAGACCGGCGAGGGGAAGACGCTCGTCGCAACGCTGCCGTGCTACCTGAACGCCCTCACGGGCAAGGGCGTTCACGTCGTCACCGTCAACGACTACCTCGCGGAGTACCAGTCGGAGCTGATGGGCCGCGTCCACCGCGCTCTCGGCCTGGAGACCGGTTGCATCCTGGCGACGATGACGCCGGCCCAGCGGCGCGTGGAGTACGCCAAGGACATCACCTACGGCACCAACAACGAGTTCGGCTTCGACTACCTGCGCGACAACATGGCCTGGAGCCCGGACGAACTGGTCCAGCGCGGCCACAACTACGCCATCGTCGACGAGGTCGACTCGATCCTCATCGACGAGGCGCGGACGCCGCTGATCATCAGTGGCCCGGCCGATCAGGCGACGAAGTGGTACGTCGAGTTCGCCAAGATCGCGCAGCGGCTCCG
>JBKPKI010000087.1:0-33974 GCA_046731055.1 Actinomycetota bacterium
AGACGGCCGAGACCCGTGAGCGCCGAATGCCGCGGCCGTGGCTAAGATCGGCGCAGCGGCCGGCTAAGTTTGCGTCAACTGCCACGGCAGCGAGCACACAGATGTTCGCCCGAGATCGGTCATCCCCTGATCCCAAGGCGACGAACATCTGAGTCCGGTCAGGAGAGGGAACTCGGACGTGCCTACTCTGGCCACATGAGAGCCGCCTTTCTGCTCACCACGCTCGTCGTCGTGGCGACTCCGGGCGCGGGTGCGCTCTTCACGATCGGCGCGGGTCTCGGGCGTGGGCGCCGTGCGAGCCTCGTCGCGGCGGTCGGTTGCACGCTCGGGATCGTCCCGCACCTCGTGGCGGCCGCCACGGGTCTCGCCGCGCTCTTCCACGCCAGCGCCGTGGCCTTCCAAGGGCTCAAGTACGCCGGCGTCGCATACCTGCTCTTCCTGGCATGGACAACGCTGCGCGAGAAGGGGACCCTCGGCGTCCACACGGCGACCGCGCAGCCCTCGCCGTGGCACACGATCCGCCAGGCCGTCCTGCTCAATGTGCTCAACCCGAAGCTGACGATCTTCTTCTTTGCCTTCTTGCCCCAATTCGTGCGCCCCGAGGAGCCGAACGCTCTGTGGCACATGCTGGGTCTCAGCGCGATCTTCATGGCCGTGACGCTTGTCGTATTCGCCGCCTACGGCGTCTTCGCCGCGGCCATGAGGACCCGGGTCCTCGAGCGGCCCCGCGTCCTGGCGTGGCTGCGGCGCTCGTTCGCCGGAACCTACATTCTGCTGGCCGGCCGCCTGGCTGTGGCGGAGCGCTGATCTGCGTGGAGATCAGCTACGAGGGAGTCCTCGCGGCCGCGGAGGCGATCTCTCCTCACCTGCCGCCGACCCCCTCGTGGTCCTACCCGTTGCTCGACGACGCGGCCGGCGTCTCGGTCGTCGTGAAGCACGAGAACGTCCAGCCCACGGGAGCGTTCAAGGTGCGCGGCGGCGTCAACCTGGCCCTCAGTCTCAGCGCCGACGAGCGGGCGGCGGGGCTGGTCACCGCCTCGACCGGCAACCACGCTCAGTCGGTCTGCTACGGCGCCCGGCTCGTCGGCGCCGAGGCGGTCATCGTCGTCCCCGAGTCGGCGCCAGCGTCGAAGGTGGCGGCGGTCCGAGCCCTCGGCGGAGAGGTCGTCGTCCACGGTCCGACCATGGACGAGGCCGTCGAGGAGGCGAAGCGGCTCGCCGGGGAACGGGGCCTGCGCTACGTCGACCCGGGGAACGAGCCGGCTATCATGCACGGGCACGCGACCGTCTATCTCGAACTCCTGCAACGACATCCCGAGCTCGAGGCGATCTTCGTGCCCGTCGGCAGCGGTACCGGCGCCTCGGGCGCCTGCGTGGTGCGGGAGGTTCTGGCTCCGGTATGCCGCGTGGTCGCCGTTCAGTCGTCGGCCGCCCCGGCTGCCCATGAGGCCTTTCGGACCGGTCGCCCGGCGCAAGCCCCCTGCCGGACCCGGTCGAGCGGACTGGCAACCGGCATGAGCTACGCGCTCCCTCAACGAGTGCTGGCCGACCGGCTCGACGACTTCGTCCTCGTCGACGACGACGACCTCGACGCGGCCGCGGCGCTGCTGGCCAGCCACGCGCATACCTTGGCCGAGTCGGCGGGGGCTGCGGGGCTGGCCGCCCTGCTCGGAGATCCCGACCGGCCCCAGCACTGCGCGGTCGTCGTGACGGGTGGCAACGCGAGTGCGGACGAGATCCGCGCGTTGGCGGCGGGACCACCCACCCCTGAATGGTCCCGCCGCCGTACCTGACCGTGCGCGGGAAGGTTGGTCAGGGCTCGAGGGTGCCCAGCGGGCCGGCGGTCGCCGGGAACTGGGCGGTGTTGAAGACCTGCACGCCGGCGTTGTGCTCTCCGTTGAACGGGGTCGTCGCGCCGGAGCAACCGGCCTTGGCGGCATCGGCGGGTGAGTTGAACCAGACACCGATGTGGAAGGTGTGGATCGGGCCGAAGGCCGGGTTGCTCGTTGCGTCGGGCGTCGGCGAGGAGTGCACGGACGGCGCGGGCGCGGTGTTCGGCGCAATGGCGAACGTCTCCTGGTTGAACCGGCCGACGTACTCCTGGTGAGCGAAGCCGTGTCGGTTGGTCTCCAGGTCGCCCTGGTACCAGGACACGCCGAACGGGAAGTTGGGCACCTGGATGACGAACGTGTCGAACTCGGTGTTGGCGGGCAGACCCCACGCGTCGATGGTCATGCGCTCGACGGCACCGTCGTGCTTGACCTTCACCCGGGCCGCCGCATTGGGCAGGCAGCCGGCCGCGGCGATGCCCGGCGAGCGCTGCAGCTCGAAGTTGATGCGGCCCCCGCCGGCGTCCGCGCTGGAGGTCTGGGCGACGCCCAGGCCAATGGTGACGAGAGCGACGGCGCCGGCGGCGAGAGTGCGTTTCTTCATGAGAGATGTCCTGTTCTGGGTGAACTCACCGGACCCCTCTGATCCGGAGCTGGTACTGGGGCGGGTGCCGGCCAGATCAGGGGTGGGTGGAGGACGCCATGTCCGAAGCCGACGCCGGCCGTCGAGGCCCTGTGGCGAGCGAACGAGGCGGCCAGCACGCGAGCGGCCACGCGGGGCGCGAGCAGTCGCTCGGGGCGGTCCACGAGGTGAGCGACCCGCAGGAACGCGCCGGCCACGACCGGGTCGTCGGCCGCCGCCTGGCGGACCGCCGCGACGTAGCGCTTGATGAGACGCGCCCGGGCCGGTTCCTCGAGCTCGATCCCGGCCGCTGCGGCGCCGGCTCCGACCACGACCGTCCAGGGGGTGTCGACATGACGCGCCGCGGCGGCGAAGAAGCGCCGAGCAAGGTACTGGCGACCAAGCCGAAGCTCATGGCGAAGCTCCATGGCCTCGGCCGCCGCGACCGACATGCCCTGACCGAACGACGGGTCGAAGACGCACAGCGCGTCGCCGGTCACGATGAGTCCCTCGGGGAACAGCTCCATCCACTCGTACCGGTGTCGAACGTCCGCGGGGAAGCGGTAGGTGATGCCGTCGTCGAGGGGCTCGAGTCCGTCGATGATGTCGGCGATGACGGGCGCGCACAGCGTCCGGGCGTAGGCGCGGAACTCGGCGAGCTCCGTGGGCGGCCGGACACCGGCATACCCCGCCAACGTGACGATCCAGATGTCGTTCTCCTGGTAGAGCAGTATTCCGCCGCGCGGCGTGCCCGGCAGCGCGCCGTGGGTGATGGCCATGGCGCCGCCTGCGTCGTCGAGCGAGCGCCGACGGAACCGGCGGGTGACCGACGTGTAGTCGACGCGGATCCGCTCCTCGGCCGGCGGCGGATACCCGCGGCGCTCCAGCCACTCGGGCGTCCGGGACGTCCGCCCGGATGCGTCGACGACGAGGTCAGCCTCGAGGATGCGGCTCCGGTTGGGTCCGTCGAGACCAGTGACCACGACGCCGGTCACCCGGGAGAGGTCGGCGCTGAAGGCCAGGTCGAGGACCGCGGTGCGGTCGTAGAAGGTCACCCCGGGGATGGCCGCCACGCGCTCCCGGATCGTCCACTCGAGAAGTGGGCGGCTCACGGCGTATGCCTGCAGGCCGTTCCGCCCGGGCGCGGTGGGGCGCGGGCCGGCATACATGCGCACGTTCTCCTGGACGTCGCCGGTCGCAGCGCCCTGGTCCACGAGGTTTGCGCACAGTCCGGGGAACAGCTCCTCAACGACCTCGCTGCCACGGGCCAGCAGGGCGTGTGAGTGCCGCATGTGCGGCACCCCGTTGCGGGCTATCGGCCCGTAGGGCAGGTCGTCGCGGTCGAGCAGGATGACCTCGGCGTAGGTCTCGCTCAGCACCCGGGCCGCGAGGAGGCCCGCCATGCTGGAGCCGATGACGATGGCTCGGTCGATGGTTCCGGACATGAGGGCCTCCTCTGGGTCGTATGCGGATCGGCGAGTTTTGGGCTAGGGGCGCGACAGCGGCGCGACGATCGCGCCGGCGAGCCCACGGACGTTGTCCACGGAGGTCTTGGAGAACGACGGCTTGCCAGCGGTGAGGTCGGCGACCATCGCGCTGCCGGCGTACGGTCCGGGGCACACGACGGCCTCCATCTCCTTGAGCCGCAACGTGTTCAGCAGACCGCCGCCGGCCGACAGGCGGAGCAGGTACTGCACGCCCAGGTGCTCCGACTCGGGCACCGGAACCAGCTCGCAGGTCTGGTTCGTGGCGGCGGCAAGGTCGACCTTCGGAATCGCCCGGTTCAGGGTCCACGTGTCGAGCCGCAGCCCGCCGCCGAGAGTCGTGAGGACGGGACCAACGATGAGGGTGTCGGTGCCGGCGTTGCCGTCGACGATGTCGTTGCCGTCACCAGGCGACCACACGGCCACGTCGTCGCCGTCGTCGGAGACGAGGACGTCGTCGCCTCGGTCGCCGCCGCGATCCGGGCCGCCGACAAGGATGTCCGGGCCAGTGCCGCCGAGCAGGGTGTCGCCGCCCTTGTTGCCGATGAGCAGGTCGGCGTTCCCGCGGCCGAAGAGGAGGTCGGTGTCGTTCATGTGCTGCGGCGCCGTGACGCCGGGCGGCTGGATGAACGGGTTGGACGCGTTGTCGTTGTCGCGGCCGATGTGGATGTCCTTGTCTGGCGTTCCAGGGTCGACCGCACCGAATGCGGTCGCAGCGGTGGTCGCGATGGCGACGGCGGCCAGCAGGGTGGCGCCCGAGATCCGCCGGGTACGAGGGGTGGTGCGGGTCATTGACTGTCCTTTCGGTGAGGGCTCGTTTTCGAGCACTGCGGAAAGAGTCGGGCCAGCCGACAAGAGCGGGCATCGGGTGCACGCCTTAGATCTCCGTACGGATGACTTAGACGGCGATACCGGGGTGTCGCGCGCCACCCAGACCCGTCATGATGAGGCGATGGTGGGACGTCCACCGGCAGCGTTGGTCGGGCGTGACGACAGCCTCGGGGTGCTGAAAGCGGCGGTGCGCCGTGCCTCCGCAGGCCACCCCAGCGTGCTCCTGATCTCCGGCGAGACCGGGGTGGGAAAGACCCGCCTGGTCCGCGAGCTGATCGAGCAGGAGAGAGTGACCCTGCTGCACGGGGCCTGCGTGCCGATGGCCGGCGACCCGCTGCCGTTCGCCCCGCTCACCCAGGCGCTGCGTCGGCTGGACCGCACCGGCACCCTCAATCTTCAGCTGGAACGATCCCCTGAACTGGCTCGACTCGTCCCGGGAAAGGCTCCAGCCATGGAGACCCGGACCGTGGACCTCGCCGCAGCATCGCAGCTGGGGCTGTTTCAGTCGGTCCTTGATCTCGTGGACCGGCTGGGAGCTGCCGCCCCCGTGCTCCACGTGGTCGAGGACGTGCATTGGGCGGACCGCTCAACGCTGGATCTCGTCAGGTTTCTTGCGACCAACTTCACCACCGAGCGAGCGGTTCTCGTCGTCACCCTGCGCGCGGACGCCGTCGTCCCCGGGACACCGCTCGCGCTGTGGGTCGCCGAGCTGGCGCGGTTGGAGATCGCCGAGCGCGTGCAACTGGACCGGCTCGACCATGACTCCGCCGCCCGACTGGTGCGGGCGCTGGCCGGCGAGGCAGCCGATCCAGAGTTCGTCGAGACAACGCTTGCCCGATCGGCCGGGAACCCACTATTCGCGGAACAGCTTGTGCTGCAAGCGAAGCAGGACCCTGATGCGTTGCCCGCAACCCTCCACGAGCTTTTGCACGCCCGGGTCAACGCCCTGCCTGCCGAGACTCAGTCGGTCCTGCGGTCCGCAGCGGTGATCGGGAGGCCGGCCGCGGTGACGCTGTTGGCGGCGACCATCGGCATGCCCGTCGAGGACACCGAAGCCCTCTTGCGCCCCGCTCTCGACCAGCATGTCGTCGAGCTTCGCCGCGACGACACCATCGCGTTCCGCCATCCAGCCTTCGGGGAGGTGGTCTATGCCGAATTGATGCCGAATGAGCGCCGCCGGCTTCACCGTGCCGCGGCGGTCGCCTTGCAGCCGCCAGAGGGATTCGGGACAGGACAGTGCGCCTCCGTCGCCGCCGACGCCGTGTCAGGCGAACTCGCCCGACACTGGTTTGGAGCCGGCGACAGGCAGCTGGCCCTGAACGCGGCCGTAGCGGCGGGCTGGGCGGCCGAGCGGATGTACGCCTTCGCGGACGCGTACACGAATTTCACGCGAGCAGTGGCCCTCATCGATGAGGTGCCTGACGCGGGTCAGGACCGGGTCCGGTTGCTGAAGCACGCCGGCCAGGCGGCCAGCCTCCTGGGAGACAGCACTGAGGCAGTCCGCCTCGTCGAAGCGGCATTGCACCTGACTACTGATCCTCCGGCCCGAGCCGCGATGCTCACTCGGCTGGGCTTGATTCACTATCGCGCTGGACGGGGATCGATGACTGAGGGCTACCTGCGAGAGGCACTGACACTGCTGCCCCCGAATGAGGAAAGTCCACTCATGGCCCGGATCCACGCCGGCCTAGCTCTGTTTGGGGCGGCATGGTCGCGGCTCGATGTCGCTGAGGAATCCTGCCGGCGCGGGCTTGAGGTTGCCCGTAAGGTCGGTGCCCGTCGCGAAGAAGGACTTCTGCTCAACGCGTCCGGGCTGGTCGAGACGGCACATGGAGACATCGATGGCGGTGCTCGGCTGCTCCGCGAGGCACTCGCGATCGCCGCTGAGATCGGCAATCCCGATGACTTGGCCACCGCGTACGCCAACCTCAGCCATGTCCTCGGCCTCGGCGGCCGGGTCGACGAGATCGTCGATGTCGTCGCCGAGGGCGCTGAAGTGCTTACCCGCATGGGCCTCGCCCGGCAACGGGTGAGCTTCCTCAAGGCAAACTTGGCCGAAGCCTTGGGCAACGCCGGCCGTTTCAGGGAGTCTGGCCAGGTCACCGCCGAGGCGCTCTCCCATCACCCGCGCGGGATCATGTCCGTTCCCGTGCTGATTCAAGCTGGACGAGTCGCCGTGGTCGGTGGTGACCTCGACGAGGCATGGGAGTGGCTCGAGCAGGGACGAGTTGTCGTCGAGTCCGAGAATGCACCGGAGTCGTACCGACGCAGCCTTGTAGAAATCGAGGCCGAGGTCGAGCTCTGGGCGGGTCGTCCGCTTGCCGCGTACGAACTGGTTGTCGACGGCCTGGGTGGCGTGCGCGGCACCGATGAGGAGGCGTATGCGGGCATCCTCGTTGCGTTGGGGCTACGAGCCCTGGCGACGGAGGCCGAGGCCCACCGAGACCACGACTCACGGAAGCGGCTGGCCGACCTACGGCGCCCCTTGGACTTGGCGCGCGCTTGGCCGCCCGCCAACCAGCCGGACGACGCCGCGGTCAGGGCGTGGCAACGAGCGGAGGCGACCCGGCTGGAACTCGCCAGTGACCCCGTCGCCTGGGCCGAGACCGCGGCGGCCTGGGAGGCTCTGAACCGTCCTTTCCCACGGGCGTACGCACGCTGGCGCGAGGCGGAGGCTCGGTTGGACTCCGGTGTGGACGCTGCTGCGATCGACGCCCTGCGGGACGCGCATATTTCCGCCGTGTCCCTGGGCGCCGCGCGACTCGTGCAGGAGTGCGAGCGCCTGGCGGGGTGGCACCGGATCGACCTCGCCCCGGCCGAGGTCGCCGCGGAGCCGGGTGCCCTCGACAAGTACGGCCTGACCCCACGCGAGGTCGAGGTGCTCCAAGGCCTCTCCGCCGGACGGACCAACCAGGAGATCGCCGACCAGCTCTTCATCAGCGTGAAGACGGCGAGCGTGCACGTCTCGAACATCCTCCGCAAGCTCGACGTCGGTGGGCGCCAGGAGGCCGCGCGAGTCGCGCACCGGCTCGGCGTCTGAGTTCCCCACCGATGCCCGTCCTCCGTTCGGAGGACACACAATTCATCCGACTCGTCACCCATCCGGTGGATCCGCCGGAGCCCGGGAACGCGAGATCCTGATGGTGCAACACAGCACACCGCTCTTCCGAGAGCGGGGCGCAAGAGCTCGCGCCGGCCGGCGCGAGTCGCGGCGGGAGACCGCCCGTGACGTGTCACTGTGGTGGGGGCAGAAGTCACGGGCGGTCAGCGGCCGCGGCCGCCAGGCAGGCGGGCAACGAGAATCAAGCCGGTCGCCGTCAGGGCCAGCAGGATGGGGGGATGACGGCGACCGGCGAGCGTGCGACGGACACCTTCGTCGCGTTCGTCGACGTCCTGGCGGACAGCCTCGACGAGCACGGTGCGACGAGTACTGATCTCGCCGGCCGCCTGTACCTATCCCGGTTCCACGCGGACCGGCTCATTCGCGGAGCCTCCGGCGAACCGCCCGGGGCGCTACGCCGCCGAGTGCTCCTGGAACGCGCCGCCTACCGGCTCGTGACCACCCGGGTCAGTGTGCTCGACGTGGCGGTCGAAGCCGGGTACGGGTCGAACGAGGCGTTCACGCGCGCCTTCAGCCGGGCGTACGGCGTCCCGCCGCGAGCATTCCGCGCTCAGCCCGGCCAGATCCGCCTGGCCGCGCCGAACGCCGTCCACTTCCACCCGCCTGGAGGCCTGCGGCTTTCCGGAACCGCGAAGGTGACCCAGATGGACCTTCTCCTGCGCATGGTCGAGCACCACGTCTGGCTGACCGGCCAGATGGTCGAGCACGCGGCTCGGCTGACCGACGCCCAGCTCGACGATCCCATCGAGCTCAACGTCGACGAGGACGCCCAGACCGTGCGATCGCTGCTGTCACGTCTGGTCGGCCAGATGGACATGTGGAACTGCGCGATGGCGGCACGTCCCTACGACTGGGACGTCGAGAACCACGAGTCGGTCAGCCACCTGCGCACGCGGTTGGCCCGGGTCGGACCCGCATACCTGGCCAACGTCCGCGAGGTGACCGAGGAGGGGCGGCTCGACGACACCTTCGTCGACGCGCTGTGTGAGCCGGCCGAGGTGTTCACGTATGCGGGCATGATCGCCCATGTCCTGACCTTCGCCGCGCACCGCCGCACGCTGGTCGCCCTCGCGCTTGACCACCACGGCGTCACTGATCTCGGCTGGGGCGACCCCATGCGCTGGGTCGCCGAGCCCGCCTGATCGGACGCCCCTCCACAACGCAACAACTGCCGGCAGCGTGAGTTGTGGTGCCGCATCCGCGCGAGGCGGCGCGACGACTACCCGCATTGGCAGTAGGTGTGGGGGAGGCTCGAGAGCCGATGAGATCCGGCCGGCGTAAGGGTCACACCACCATGACCGAGCCGCGAACAGTCCTGACCGGACTCGCCTTTGGCGAGTCGCCCCGCTGGCACGACGGAGAGCTTTTCGTGTCCGACTGGGGCGCCGGCGAAGTTCTCGCGGTCGGCGACGACGGGTCGTCCCAGGTCGTGGCCCGCGCCGACGCATTCCCGCTCTGTGTCGACTTCCTGCCGGACGGCCGGATGCTCCTCGTCGCCGGCCCGACCCTGCTGCGGCAGGAGCCGGACGGCTCACTGGTCCCGCACGCCGACCTGGGGGCGTTCGGGACGACGCCGTTCAACGACATCGTCGTGGACGACCGCGGCAACGCCTACGTCAACAACATCGGGTTCGACTTCCCGCAGGGCGAGGTCGCGCCCGGTTGGGCCGTGCTGGTCCGCCCGGACGGGCAAGCACGCGTCGTCGGGGACGGGCTGATGTTCCCGAACGGCATGGCGGTCACACCGGACGGGCGGACCCTCGTCGTCGCGGAGTCGTATGCGAGCTGCCTCACCGCATACGACATCGACGAGGACGGCGGCCTCTCCGGCCGGCGCGTCTGGGCGGACCTCGGTGACGACAACCCGGACGGCATCTGCCTCGACGCCGAGGGCGCCGTCTGGTACGCCGATGTGCCCCACGCCCACTGCGTCAGGGTGGCCGAGGGCGGCGAGGTGCTGCAGACCGTCGACCTTGGACGCGGCGGATTCGCCTGCGTGCTCGGCGGACCCGAGCGCCGGACCCTCTACGCCGTGACTAACGAGTGGGGCCCGCAGGGACCTGTCGGCGAGCGCAACAGCACCGTGGTCGCCGTCGCCGTCGACGTGCCGGGAGCGGGCCACCCCTAGCCTGAGCGAATGGCCGACCGGGACCTCGACGCTCGCGCCGCCGAGGCCGAGGCGTGGGTCACCGCCCTTTTCGCCGGGCGGCTGCTCGGGCTGCCGCGGACCCACCTGGCCCGAGTCGAGTACCCGCCGCGCGGCCGCGCCGACGCACACTGGAACTACTGGTGGCAGGCGCACTACCTCGACTGTCTCGTGGACGCCGGCCTTCGCGCCCTGCGCCTCGGTGACATCAACGGAGCTGAACAGCGGGCTCTTCGAGGCGACCGGCTCCTGGCGACGATCCGGCTACGCAACGTCGGCCGCTATCCCAACGCGTTCTACGACGACATGGCCTGGCTCGTCCTCGCGGCCGGTCGGCTTCACCTCCTCCATCAGGCGGCCGGCCGTGCCAAACCGCACCGACGGCTCCGCCTCTCAGAACGGGTCCTCACCGCCCGACTCCGGTCGGCCGTGACCGACGACCTCGGCGGCGGCGCCTTCTGGAACGTGCACCGGGACTTCAAGAACGTGCCCTCGAGCGGGCCAGTTGCGTTGCACCTGGCTCGTATCGGCGACGTCGAGACCGCGCGCTCGATCGTCGAGTGGCTGTATGCGCGGCTGCTCGACCCCGAGTCCGGCCTCTTCCTCGACGGAGTCCGAGTGGTCGGCGGCCAGGAGACTGTGGTCAGGGACGTCTATACCTACAACCAGGGAACCGTGCTTGGCGTGCTGGTCACGCTGGCCGACGCGACCAGCCGGGATCGCGCCGCGGCGCTCGTCGCCGCGGTCGACCAGGGGCTCACCACGGGTGACGCGCGCGCCCTGGTCACGCACGGCGGCCACGACGGGGGTCTCTTCACCGGCATCCTGGCCCGCTACCTTGCCCTCTGCGCCGCCGACCCGGCGACCGATCCACTGACCGCGAAGACCGCGCGACGACTGGTGTCCGCGACCGCGGACGGCTTCTGGGCCGGCCGGTCCTCCGCGACGAGTGGGACCCGGTTCCCCAGCGACGCCACCGGGCCGGCCCCGGATGGACGGGTCGAGCTCTCCACCCAGCTCCAGGCGTGGATGACGCTCGAGGCGGCTGCGGCTCTCGGCTAGAGCCGCACGGCTCACTCGGCCGGGCGGAAGATCTGCAGCTGCACGCCGTTCGCGTAGGTCGTCGAGCGCTCGAGGCGCAGCTTCGTCTTGTCCTCGGCGTCGTCGGGGAAGATCCGCTTGCCGCTCCCCAGGATGACGGGGAAGACCATCAGCCGCCACTCGTCGACGAGCCCGCGGCGGTGCAGTTCGTGCACCAGCTGGGCGCTGCCCTGGACGCACAGTGGGCCGCCCTCCTTGGCCCGCAGTGCTGCGACACCGTCGACGTCGCGGACTACCGTCGTGTTGTTCCACGCCGGGTCCGACAGGGTGCTCGACACGACGTACTTCTTCATGCCGTTGAACCGGTCCGCGAAGTCGCCGTCCCGATCGGGCCACGCCGCCGCGAAGCCCTCGTAGGTGCGCCGGCCGAGGACGAGTGCCTCGGCCTCGTTGGCCTCGTCGAACTTGTAGTCGTACATGGTGGGATCGGTCTCGATGTCGAACGTCCATCCCGTGTGGCGGTAGTCCTCCACGCCGCCCGGCGCCTCCATGACGCCGTCGAGCGAGACGAACTCGGAGACGATGAGGGTGCCCATGTGAAGTCCTCTCAGGTCGGTGGCCCCCATTGGGTGCCGCTCATCATCTCCACGAACGGCGCCGGCCTGGGAGGACATGTCGAGCACAATGTCGAGAATGGGTCGCCAGTTCCGACGTCACTGGTGAGCGGGCCGCACCGGCCCGCCGGACACCGATCAGGAGCACATCGTGAAGTACGTCATCCTCATCCACTCCAACCCGCAGCCGTGGGGCCACCCCACGAGTGACTTCGTCGCCGAACACCAGGCGCTCCCCCAGGAGCAGCGCGATGCCCTCAACGCCGAGTTCGAGGCGTTGCTGACCGAGCTGTCGCAGAACGGCGAGCTGGTAGGCGGCGAGGCGCTGGCCGCGCCGAGTGCCGCCCGGCTCTACCGGTGGGACGCCGGGCGGCCGCTGGCCACCGACGGGCCCTACTCGGAGGCCAAGGAGCACCTCGCCGGGTTCTTCCTCATCGACGTCGAGACACCCGAACGCGCCGAGGCGGTCGCGGCCCGCATGATCGGACCGGGTGAGACGGTCGAGCTGCGGCCGTCGATGTCCAGCGGCGGCGAGGACCAGTAGCGCGGCTTTGACCACTCCCCTGCTGGAGGACGTGTGGCGACAAGAGTCGCCGCACGTTCTCGCTGCTCTGCTCCGGCGGCACCGGGACTACGCCGACTGCGAGGACGCCGCCCAGGACGCCCTGGCGGCCGCCGCCGAGCAGTGGCCCCGCGACGGCGTGCCGAACAACCCTCGCGGATGGCTGATCCGCGTCGCCTCCCGACGACTAGTCGACCACATGCGCTCCGAGCAGTCGCGGGCCCTTCGAGAGCAGACCGTGGGCACCGCCTTACCGGCCGATGCCTACATAGACCCTGCCGCCGACGAGGAGCCAAGCCCCGGCAACGACGACGCTCTCCTGCTCCTGCTGCTCTGCTGCCATCCCCAGCTCACCCGTCCGTCGCAGGTGGCGCTGACCTTGCGCGCCGTCTCCGGACTGCCGACCGGCGCCATCGCCGCGGCGTTCCTCGTCCCCGAGGCGACGATGGCCCAACGGCTCAGTCGAGCGCGGAACACCTTGCGAGACAATACAGTTCGATTCGAGAGACCGACACCCGAGGAGCTTCCGGCCCGGGTGGCCGCGGTGCTCGACGTGCTCTACCTCATCTTCAACGAGGGGTATGCGCGCAGCACCGGCGACACTCTCCTCGACACCTCTCTGGCCGACGAGGCGATCCGCCTCACGCGGCAGCTGCACGCATACCTCCCCGATCACGACGAGGTCGCCGGCGCCCTTGCGCTGATGCTCCTCACGGACGCCCGTCGGGAGGCCAGGACTGACCGGCGCGGCGATCTCGTCCCGCTCGCGGAGCAGGACCGGTCGCGCTGGGACGCCGCCCTGATGCGCGAAGGTGTGGCGCTGCTCGAGGAGGTGCTCCCGCGGGGGCACGTCGGCGCATACCAGCTTCAGGCGGCGATCGCCGCCGTGCACGCGGAAGCCGAGCACTACGACGACACCGACTGGGCTCAGATCGCCGTCCTGTACTCGATGCTCGACCACGTCGCACCGAGCCCCGCGGTCACCCTGAACCGTGCCGTCGCCATCGGGATGTCGGCGGGACCGACCGCCGGGCTCGCCGCCCTTCAGCCGCTGGTCGACGACGCGAGTCTCGAGCGGTACCACCGGTTGCCGGCCGTCCGCGCTCATCTGCTGGAGATGGCCGGTGACCTCGCGGAAGCGGAGCGGCAGTATGCGCGCGCCGCCGAGCTGACGTCGAGTCGGCCCGAGCAGCGATACCTGGCGCGACGGCTGTCCCGGCTCCGGGAGCGGGGCGCGACGGGCCAGTAGCCGGATCGTTATCCTCGGAAGGGACCGACGGCGGTGGCCGAGCGGCGAGCCTTCAGGAGACCGATCGGCCGTGGGGCGCAGAGGCAGTTCCAAGGTCACGTTGTCCGACGTGGCCACTCTCGCCGGTGTGTCGGTGACCACGGCCTCGTTCGTCCTGTCTGGACGGCGCGACATGCGCATCTCCGAGGGCACCCAGGAGCGCGTCCATCAGGCCGCGCGCGAGCTGAGCTACGTCCCGCGCAACTCGGGTTCCTCCTTGCCCGTACGGGCACCGTCGATCGGGTTCATCTCCGACACGGTCGGCACTGAACCCTTCGCCGGAGAGCTGATCCGCGGCTGCGTCACGGCGGCGACAGAGCGCGGCCATTCGCTGCTGATGACCGAGACGGAGGGCCTGCGGACGCTGGAGGTCTCCGAGAGCCGTGAGCTCGTCGACCGAGGCGTGGGTCAGTTCCTCTTCGCGTCGATGGCAATGCGGGTCACGACGCTGCCGCCCAGCCTGCGCGGCAAGCCCGCCGTGATGCTCAACTGCATCGACCGGCGCCGGTCGGTCCCGTCGGTTGCCCCCGACGACCTCACCGCCGGCCGCCGTGCCGCGGCCGAGCTGATGGCCGCTGGGCACGGCGACCGCATCCTGCTCGTCGGCGAGGTACCGAACTCGGTCTATCCGGGCCGCCAGCGACTCGACGGCGTCCAGCAGCAGCTGGCCGAGTCGGGCCAAGCGCTGCTGGCGCACCTGTCCTGTCGCTGGTGGCCGCAGGACGCCCGCACCGCCATGCTGCGACGGCTCGGACACCCGACCGCGGAGCGCCCGACGGCCGTCATCGCGTTGAACGACCGGGTGGCGATGGGGGTCTACCAGGCGGCACAGCAGGTCGGGCTGACGATCCCCCAGGACCTGTCGGTGGTGTCGTTCGACGACTCTGACGTCGCGCGCTGGCTGAACCCGGGCCTTTCCAGCCTGGCGATCCCGCATTACGAGATGGGCCGCCGGGCCGTCGACATGCTGCTCGACGGTCCCACCGACAACCGCATCGAGCTGCTGCCCATGCCCTTCCGGTCGCGGGACTCCGTGACCCGGCCCTGGACCGCGCGAGGCCGGCGACGCGCCTGAGCACTGGCCGGGCTCGTCCCTTGGTGAGATAGACACATCAGAGCGCCGCCCACCGGGCGGCCCGACACCTGGAGGTCGCCGTGTCCCTCAGCCGGCCGCCGTTCGACCCGGAGCTCGCGGTCACGTTGGAGGCGATCCGCGACCGCCTTCCGCCCACCGTGACGCCGCAGATGATCCAGCCGATGCGAGACGCGCCACCTCCCGTCACCGTCGAGGAGCTCCTGGCCGGCCGGCCGATCACCCGGGCCGACCACACGATCCCGGGTTTTCGGGATGGGGAGATCCAGGTGACCGTGTTCGCGCGGGACGGCCACACCGAGGCCGGCCCGGCCATCGTGCGGTTCCACGGCGGTGGGATGGTCATGGGGAGCCGGTTCGGTGGGATCGTCCAGCCGCTCACCTGGGTGGAGCGGTTCGACGCGGTATGCGTTGCCGTGGACTACCGCTTGGCACCGCAGCATCCAGATCCCTACCCGGTCCAGGACTGCTACGCCACGCTGCTCTGGACCGTCGAGCACGCGGCCGAGCTCGGCGTCGACCCCGCACGCATCGTCGTCAACGGACCCAGTGCCGGCGGCGGGCTCGCCGCGGGCGTCGCGCTGCTGGCCCGCGACCGCGGTGGCCCGCCGCTACTCGGCCAGCTGCTCGTCTCCCCCATGCTCGATGACCGAAACGAGACCGTCTCCTCCCACCAGATCGACGGCGTCGGCGTCTGGGACCGCGGCAGCAACGACACCGGCTGGAACGCCCTCCTCGGCGAGCGCCGCGGCACCGAGGCCGTCTCGATCTACGCGGCGCCATCCCGGGCGACAGAGCTCACCGGGCTGCCGCCCGCATACCTCGAGTGCGGGAGCGCCGAAGTGTTCCGGGACGAGGACGTGGCGTATGCGTCGAGTCTCTGGGCCGCCGGTGTTCAGGCGGAGCTGCACGTCTGGCCGGGTGCGTTCCACGCCAGCGACCAGCTGGCCCCGGACGCCGCGCTGTCACGGGAGGCGGTGGCGGCTCGCGACGCGTGGATGGCCCGACTACTCGGCCGATGACCCACCCTCAACGCCGGTCGTGCTCTGACGCTTCTGCTGCGTCGGCCTCGGCCTTGGTGTGGTGAACGGTGCCGGGAGCGTGGTCCGGCGGACCGTAGATCGTCGTGAGGACGAGCGGCTCGGTCCCCGTGTTCAGGAAGTTGTGCCGGGTGCCGGCGGGCACGACGACGACGTCGCCCGCCGTGACTGGCCGCGTCTCGCCGGCGACCTGCGCGGCGCCGATGCCGCTGACGAACGACAGGATCTGGTCGTTGTGGTCGTGCACCTCGGCGCCGATCTCCTCACCCACGGGAATGGTCATCACGACGAGCTGCGTGTGTTCCCCGGTCCACAGCACCCTCCGAAAGTCCGTGCTGCTGTCCGCCAGGGCCGCCGTGTCGAAGTGCTCCATGACCCCATCCTCGGTGCGTCCGCGGTCCTGACTCCGCTGCGACGCGCGCGAACGGTTTCGTCCGCCTCGCCTAGCGACCTCCGGCCGGCTCGCGCTCCTGCTCGAGAACAACCGGAGCGCGATGCCGGGTGTCGACGGAGAGCTGGAAGACATCGGGCCGGTTGTAGTGCCCGACGGGATCGAACAACCGACGGGCCGCCCGGACCGCGCCGAGATCGATCTCGGCCGTCAAAATCGTCTCCTCGTGCCGGACCGGGCCGGCCAGCAGCTCGCCGCCCGGTCCGACGATGACGCTGTTGCCCGCCTCGACCCACTCCTTGTCTTCCTGGTCGTGGCGCCAGACCTGGTCACGGTTCGGGAAGTCGGCCGGGATCTGGTCGACGTGCAGGCACGGATTGACTCCGATGACATAGCAGCGGCCTTCCCGGGCGATGTGCCGCATCGTGGCGACCCAGGCATCTCCGCCCGCCAGCGTCGGTGCGGCCCAGATGTCAACCCCCTGCGCGTACAGGTAGAACCGCGCCAGCGGCATGTAGTTCTCCCAGCAGGTGAGCCCGCTGAGGCGGCCGTGCTCGGTGTCGATCACCGGCAACGTGGAGCCGTCGCCCATGCCCCACACGGTGCGCTCCGAGCCGGTGGGCATGAGCTTGCGGTGCGTGCCGAGCAGGTCGCCGCGGGGTCCGAAGTACAGGGTCGTGTTGTAGATCGTGCTGCCGTGCGGTTCGCGCTCCTCGACCCCGATAACGAGGTATGCGTCCGCATCGCGTGCGGCTGCACCGAGCGCCTCCGTGACCGGTCCGGGCACGATCACGGCCTGGTCGACCAGCAGCGCGAACCACTCTTCGTCGCCGTCCCAGATCGGCCTGGAGTCAATCCAGATCGGCGTTCCCGGGACGAACACCTCCGGGAACACGACGATCCGGCAACCCTCAGCGGCTGCTTGGCCCAGGAGGTCGATGGCCTTCGCGACACAGGCCGCCTGGTTCATGAGAACATACGCCGCTTGCACTGCGGCGACCTTCACGGTGGCCATTCGCCATGGTAGCGACGGGTAGTGGCGCAGTTGTCAGTTCAGGTGTGGAGTTCCGTCCGGTCATCGCGAGCGGCCGCGCGAAGCGCGGCGTCGTAGGCGGCCACGGTCTGGTCGATCATTCGGTCCCGGCCAAACTGGGGGCTGCGCGCCAGGGCGATGCCGTCGCGCGCCTTCTGACCGGTCGCCGGATCGCGTAGTGCGGCGTTGATCGTCTCGGCGAACGCTTGCGGGCTGATCTCGTCGACCAGCCAGGCCGTTTCGGGCACGAGCTCCGTTGCCGGCGGGAGGCGGAAGGCCACCGGCACGCATCCGCAGGCGGACGCTTCCAGCAAGCTCAGTCCGAAGCCGGTGTAGACGAGCGGATAGGCGAGCAGCTCGGCCGCCGAGTAGTAGAGGGGCATGTCCTCGCGGGGCACGTAGCCAACAGGGACGAGGCGGCCTCCCGCTGCGGGCGGCAGTTCCAGCTCATCCGACGGCCAGATCATCAAGATCCGCACGTCGGAGTCCAGGAACGGCAAGCAGCCGAGGAGGGTTCGTCCCCGGAGCCCGAAGAGCGGTCCGACGTAGAGCACGTACCGCAGACTCGAATCCAGACCGAGACTCGCCCGGGCCTCCTCGCGAGGCCGAGGGGTGAACACGTCGGCGTCGATGCCGTTGTGGACCACGCTCACAGAGTCAGGAGCGGCGCCGTAGCCCTTGGTCAGGTCCTCCCGGACCTGGTGAGAGACAACAATCGAATGGTCAGAGACGCGAGCAAGGGTGGCTTCCATGACGGCGGCCGGTTGCGTCATGAGCAGGTCGGGTTCCTGCGGAAGGCCGAGCTCCTGCAGGCGCAGCATTCCTCCGAGTGCGGTCAGGTGGAACGTGGTAACCAGAGCGGGGCGCGGCCGGGACTCGCGGACGACGCGGAGGGCGGCGTGGTAGCCGTAGTGCGACTGGACGTGCACGACGTCGTATGCGGTCAGCTCCTCGGCTTCAGCCAGCTCGCGAGACGTGTTCCACATCTGCAGAAATGGAGTGGTGTGCTCGGCCGGCGGCGTAGCAGCGGCGAGCGCGGTCACGCGGCCTTGCAGCGGAACGTCGGGGGCGGGCAGGTAGAGATTTGGCCGGCACACGACACGTACATCGATACCGCGTTCGAGCAATCCGCAGCACAGATCGTGGACCTGACCCTCGAGCCCTCCTGCTCCTGGCGCGGGGAGGTGGTGGAGCACCACGCATACCTTGATGTGCGGCCTCCCTGGTCTGAGGGCTTAGATCCAGCGCGCCCGGTTGAACAGCGTGTACCTCAGGTCGCGGTTACGGTCCTTGAGGTACTTCGCCGGGACTCCGCCGACCATGGTGTAGGGGGCCACGTCCTTGTTGACCAGTGAGAGCGCCGACACGACGGCCCCCTCGCCGACCGTCACCCCGGCCAGCACCGTGCAGTTCATCGTGATCCACACCCGGTCGTGCACAACCGTCCTTGCGAGCGGTCCATGAAAGTCGGGGCTGTTCGGTTCGTGACCGCCCCCGATGAAGTGGGTGTAGGCACCGATGTTGACGTTGTCACCGATGACGAGGCCGGGCCCTTCCCCGAGCCGGACCGCGCGACCGTCGAGCTGGCAGTATTCGCCGATGATGGAGTGATCCCCGATCTCGACTCCGTTCGGGGTGAGCACACTCACGTGCATCATGATGTTGCTGTTGGGACCGATTCGCATCCCCGCCGCCCGGTACAGCGCCAGCCGCGCCGTCGGGAACGGGATCTTGTTGACCACGGTGTTCAAGAGGTAACCGAGGAACAGCTCATCCGACCGCGCGGCCTGCGCGACCACGGCGGCGAGGCCCACCGTCCCCCCGACTGCGAGGGCTAGCTTCTTCATCGTCGCCTCCCTGTTCCCGGCACGCCGCTGACGGTGACCGGCCGCCAGGCGGGGCCAGGTATGGCCACGCGGACGTCACTCTGCCAGCAACTGGAGTCCTGGGCCAGAAACGTGCCCTGCCGGGCCGTCAGCGGGCGTCGCGCCACTGCGTCGGCGTCACCCCGTGGACCCGGCGGAACACCCGGGTGAAGTACCCGGCGTCCGGGTAGCCCACCCGGCGGCCGACCTCGCCCATCGTCAAGGTCGAACCCGCCAGCAGGCGACGCGCCTCGACCATGCGCCGATCGACGATCCAGTTCTGCACGGTCCGCCCGGTGCGCCGCCCCACCGTCGTCGTGAGATGACCGGGTGACAGGTTCACGGCCCGGGCCACGTCCTGGAGCGAGAGCGGCTCGGCGTAGCGCCGCTCGATCACTGCGAAGACGTCGGCGAGGAGCGGTTCCTGGTTGACGCGGAGGTCGTCGACGACGTCCGTCGCGAGTCGGGAGGCCGCCACGAGCAGGAGCGTCAGGTGGGCGATCGCCGCTTCCCGGTAGCCGTCCCGTCGCTCGGCCAGCTCGCGAGCGAGAGCCTCGAACCGGCGGGACCACTCCGGTCGTTCCTCCGGAGCGACGGAGCGGCGCAGCACACCCGTGGCCTGGCCCCGGACGAAGGGAAAGAGCAGCGGATGGGTTCGCCACGCGAAGGACGAGCCGGGCACGTCCGGGCCGAGGACCTCGGCCGTGAAAGAGACGGCCCATCCGGTCGCGTGACCAGGATGGGTCGGGTCGAACGGCCCCATCACCGTGCCCGGGGCGACGACGAGCAGGTCACCGGCGTCGAGCGAAAGGGACGGCGAGTCGGAGAACGACGGCCCGGAGGAGGTCTCGCTGTAGGCGAGGAGCGGGAAGTCGTGAGCGTGTCTCCCCGACCGCGCCATGACCGCGCCGCCATGGCCGAGCCGCCAGACGGCCACGGGCAGCTCACCCGGTGCCGGCACCATCGCGTAGACCGGCGTCACGCGCTCGTCGCGCCGACCGACCTGCATCGTCCGCATCGGAAGATCGTCCCATGACCGCCGATGTTCGACCGAGACTCCCCGTATGCGACCAGTCAGACTCAGTGCATGGCGAAAACGACGTCCCATGAGCGCGACTACGTGCCTGGCCTGGGGCGCGGATTCCTGACCCCGCTCTACGACGTGGTCCACCGGGTATTCGGCGTGGGCCGGTTGCACCAGCTGATGATCCGCTTGGCCGACGCCCAGCCAGGTATGCGGGTTGTCGACCTCGGCTGCGGGACCGGGAACCTCCTGGTCACCCTCGGACGGCAACGGTCGGGCCTCGACCTCGCCGGTCTTGATCCGGACGAGCGGGCCCTCGCTCGCGCCGCCCGCCGGTCCCGGGGAGCCAGGCTCTCGGTCGATTGGCGACGCGGGTTCGCCCAGGAGCTGCCGTACCCGGACTGCTCGGTCGACCGGGTGTTCTCCAGCCTGATGCTGCACCACCTGGAGGACGAGTCGAAGGACGAACTGCTGGCCGAGGTGCGACGGGTCCTACGGCCGGACGGCGTCCTCGTGCTGGCCGACCTCGACGGACATGACGCCCACCGTGGGCACGAATTCGGCCGCCACCTCGCCCGGCGGTCGACCGCGGTCACGAACCCCGAGATAGTGGCCCGCATCCAAGGGTCGGGCTTCGAAACCGAGCCCCCCACCGCATACCTGCTAGCCGGGCTCTCGATCACCGTCGTCAGGGCTCACCGGTGACCGACGTTGCCTCGACCGGGCTGTCCGTCTGGCACGTTCACGTGAATCCGCCAGCCGGGGCGAAGAAGGCGGTGAGAGTGGTGGCCAACTGTTCGGGCGCCTCTTCAGCCATGTGGTGCCCAGACTCAATGACGGCACTGAGTACGGGTTGCTCGCACCACGGGGCCCAGACCGCCGCGGGGTCCCCGTAGAGGATCTCCTGATCGTCGTACCTGGACCACGCCACCAGGGTCGGGCATCGGATGCGACGTCCACGGGCGCGGTCGGCTTCGTCGTGGCCGCGGTCGACGTGAAGCCCAGCGCGATAGTCCTCGAGCATGGCCCGCACGGTGGCCGGGTGGGTGACGGCGGCGACCAGGTCCGCGTAGTTCTCCTCGCCCATCCGGTCCCGGTCTGGCCGGTACCACGCCAACGGATCGGCGGTGATGACGCGTTCAGCCTGGTCGGAGGAGAAGAAGAACCAGTGCCACCACAGCTCGGCGAACCGAGCGTCGGCCCGCTCCAAGGCCTCGACGATGGGGACGCTGTCGAGGACGGCCAGACGGTCGACACGGTCCGGGTGGTCCAGCGCGGCCCGATAGGCGACGTAGCCGCCGCGGTCGTGACCGGCGATCCCGAACCGCTCGTGTCCCAGCACAGTCATGAGCTGGACGATGTCGTTCGCCATAGCCCGGTCGCAGTAGGTGAGGTGCTCGGCGTCGGGTTCCGGTTTCGAGGACTGGCCGTAGCCTCGCAGATCGGGGCACACCACGGTGTATCCGGCCTCCACGAGTGACGGCGCCACCCGGTGCCACGTGGTATGCGTGCGCGGGTGGCCGTGCAACAACACGACGGCCGGTCCGTCCCCCGCGTGCCGGACTCGCAGAGTGACGACGTCCGCCAGAGGGACAAGGTCGAGAGCGAACCCGTCGAAGAACACCGGCCGAGTATTGCGGCTGGGCCCCCCGACCACCGACGGTCCTGCCGTGGGTCACGGCCGCGTCACGCTTGCGGCACTTCTCTTGCGAGGGGTCGGGCTCCGGTTGCATCACAGAGGAAAGACTCAATGAGGTCCCCTCGCATTTCCAAGGTACCTCGCGAAGGGGGGCTTGCGGCAAGGCCCCTCACGTGCCTCAGACTGCCGGTCCGGTGCCGAAGTGAGCGAGGTCGAGATGCACGATGTGGTGATCGTCGGTGGTGGGCCGACGGGGATGATGCTGGCTGGGGAGCTGCGGCTGGCCGGGGTGGACGTCGTCGTTCTCGAGCGACGTGAGTCGCAGGACTTGGCGGGCTCCCGCGGTGGCGGATTCCACGCTCGCACCATCGAGCTGCTGGACCAGCGAGGAATCGCCGACCGATTCCTCGCCGAGGGCAAGACGATTTCCGCGGCCACGTTCGGTGGGACAACGCTCGACCTGAGCCGCCTGCCGACGCGCCACCCGTACACGCTTGCGCTGTTCCAGAACCACATCGAGCGGTTGCTGCTCCGGTGGATCGAGGAGCTGGGCGTGCCGATACAGCGGGGCGCAGAGGTCACCGGAGTCGCGCCCGACGACGAGGGCGTCGATGTTCACCTTGCCTCTGGCGGGTCACTCCAAGCTCGGTACGTCGTGGGCACGGACGGCGGGCGCAGTGTCGTCCGCCGCGAGGCCGGCATCGAGTTCGTTGGCCCGGAGGCAACCCGCAGCACCTTGATCGCCGAGGTGGAGGTGACCGAGGAGCTGCCGCAGACCGGGAAGGTCGACGCGCGCGGCATCCACGGACTCCACCCGATGGGTGACGGCATGGTGCGCGTGGTGGTGACCGAGGCCGAGCTCGGTCCGAACACCGAGCCCACGCTGGAAGACCTGCGGCGAGAGCTGATCGCCGTGTTCGGTACCGACTTCGGCGTGCACAGCCCCGCGTGGCTGTCGCGGTTCACCAACGCGACCCGGCAGGCCGCGTCCTATCGGGAGGGTCGCGTGCTGCTGGCGGGCGATGCAGCGCACGTGCACTCACCAACGGGCGGACTCGGTATCGGCCTGGGGGTGCAGGACGCGGTCAACCTTGGCTGGAAGCTCGGCCAGGTCGTGCGAGGGGTCTCTAGCGACGAGCTGCTCGACACCTACCAGGCGGAGCGGCACCCGGCCGGAGCGCGGGCGTTGAAGTACACGATGGCGCAGTCGTTGTTCCAGAAGGCCGACCCGAGGCAGGAAGCGCTGCGCGACCTGCTCGACGAGGTGCTCGACATCAATGGCGCCAACACGCTGGTCGCGGCGATGATCAGCGGGCTTGACGTGGCATACGACCTGGGCTCGGGACACCCGCTGCTGGGACGCCGGATGCCTGACCTCGACATCATCACCCGCGATGGCCCTGTCCGAGTGTTCGAGCTGTTGCACGAGGCCCGCCCGGTGCTGCTGGAGTTGGGCAGCCCCAGCCTGGACGCGGGCGCCTGGTCCGCTCGGGTCCAGCATGTTCTGGCGACCTACGACGGCGCCTGGGAACTGCCGGTGGTCGGCGAGGTGGCCGCAGTCACGGCCGTCCTGGTGCGTCCCGACGGCTACGTGGCGTGGGTCGGCGAGGATTCAGCCGAAGGGTTGACCGAGGCGCTGACGACCTGGTTCGGCGCGGCGAGCCGATAGAGCGCCCGCTCGAGGATCAACGTCATGGTGATCGTCACCCGTCGCTGCGGTGCGCGATTCCGAAGGTCGTCTTCAGCCGCACGGTCGACCGCGTTCAGGGCAACGCCCGGCACCCCGCGAGTGAGCGGCGTGGCGCTGGTAGACGCTCGCGGCCGAGCTTCGTTCGGCGAACCTCGCCCTCGCGGCGGTTAGCTCCGTGATCACGAGACCTTGGGCTCATTGAGCCAGATAGCCGCCGTCCACCGCGAGCACCTCGCCGGTGATGAAGCTAGCTCGGTCCGAAGCGAGGAATGCGATTGCCTGACCCACCTCACGTGGATCGCCCAGGCGACCCATCGGGTGCTGCGCCTCCATCTGGGCCACGTACTGGCGTCCAGACGCGCTGCCCATCAACCCTTCGACCGCGTCGGTCCGGATTGTGCCCGGTGCCACAGCGTTGACGCGGATGCCACGGGCGGCCCACTCCACCGCCAGGTGCTTGGTGATGCCGGTGGCGACGAACTTCGCCGGCCCGTACGCTGCCTGGCCGGCCTGCCCGGCTAGCCCGCTGATCGAGGACATGTTCACGATGCTTCCGCTGCCCTGTTCGGCCATCACTCGAAGGGCCGCGCGGCAGGTGAGGAACATGCCCCGGCCGTCGACCGCCATGACGCGGTCCCAGTCGTCGACGGTCGTCTGGTCGATGGTGCTGAGCGGAATCACGCCGGCATTGGCCACGAGGCAGTCGAGCCGGCCCCACGTTTGCGTGGCTATCTTGATCATCGCCTCGGCATCGGCCTCGACTGAGACGTCTCCTACGACCGTGACGAGCCGGTCCGTGCCACAACCCGTCGCCGCGGCCGTCCGGCTCAGCGCATCGCCGTCGACGTCGGTCGCCACGACGCGGGCGCCCTCCTCGAGAAATACCTCGAGCGTCGCTCTCCCGATCCCGCGTGCCGCCCCGGTCACCACGGTGACCTTGTCGTCCAGAATCCCCACAATGGCTGAGGTTAGGGCCATCAGATGCGTTGGTCGCTCAAGATATCGAGTCGTCGTGGGGCGTCGTCGCGCAGACCGCGCGGGTCAGTGGCCACCGAGGGTCCAGTCCGTCAGCACGTGCACCAGCACTGTGGTGAAGGATCTGGCTTGACCGAGGTCGACC
This sequence comes from Actinomycetota bacterium, assembly GCA_046731055.1. GTDB lineage: Bacteria > Actinomycetota > Actinomycetes > Actinomycetales > Dermatophilaceae > Lapillicoccus. The sequence continues at coordinate 24,434 of JBKPKI010000087.1, forward strand.
CACTCGTCGACCGCGTGCAGCCCACCGCCCGACGGGCCGCAGACCAGCGTCGGACATACGTGCTGCCAAAGGGGCGCCTCCATCCAGTAGGGCGCGTCGAACGTCGGACTGGTGCCGAGCGCGGTGCCCAGCTGCCTGGACAGGTCCGCAGCGGGCCCGGATTCGTCGAGGCGCCAGCCGTCCTGGCGGGCGACCAGCTCGGTCTCGGCCTGCCAGTTCGGGTCGAGCAACGCCTCGACCAGAGCCAGCGCCTCGCCGCTGGGCTGGTCAGGCGTCGTGCGCAGTGCGCAGCTCCACGAGGCACTCCGCCTCGTCGGGTACCACGAACGCCGACCGGCCTCCACTGACCATCGTCACCAGTACGTCGCCTCCGGCCGCCCGCACGGCCGCTGCGCGCTGGTCCACGGCACGTAGCAGCCGGCCCAGGTGGGTCACTGCGTTGACCCCGAGCTCAGCCTCAGAGCTGTGAGCCGCACGGCCGGCGAACCGCACTCGCACCGCGACAAAACCACGCAGCGACCGGCTCAGGGTCAGGTCGGTAGGCTCAGCGATCAGGCAGACGTCCGGCCGGATCCCAAGGCGCGGTAAAGCCGCGATCACCGCCTCGCTGCCGAGGCTGGCGTCCTCCTCGTCTGCTACCAGGGCCAGCACCGGCCGGACCGGAGCGTCGTTCGCGACTACGTGCTCGGCAGCCGCGATGATGGCTGCGACCCCGCCCTTCATGTCCGCCGCACCTCGGCCGTACAGCTTGTCGCCCTCCACCCGCGGAGGCCGAGGACCCGGCGACCGTCCAACGCCTCCTCGTTCCCTTCGTGAGGCCCTTCATGAAGAGCCCTACCGAGGCGACGCCACCTCCATTCACCTGGCGTCCACCCCCGAGCTAGAGCGGGTGACCGGACGCTACTTCGCGAACAGCAAAGACAAGAGGTCCTCGGAGCGCAGCTACGACCAGGCCGCAGCCGCGCGACTGTGGCAGGTGAGCGTCGACCTTGTCGGCCTCAGCCCCGCCGGTTGACCCCCCGGACATCGCTGCATCCCGACAACGGAGTCAGAAGTTCGGCGCCATGTTGGTGAACCGGCTGTAATGGCCCTGGAACGCCAGCACGATCGTGTCGGTCGGGCCGTTGCGGTGCTTGGCGACGATGAGGTCCGCCTCACCGGCACGCGGACTCTCGCGCTCGTAGGCTTCCTCGCGGTGAAGCAGGATCACGACGTCACTGTCCTGTTCGATCGAATTGTGCACCGCGACGCCGTTCGCCACGAAGTTGTGGCCGCCCGCGACCGTGGCGTCGAACACCTCCTCAATGCCGTCCGGTTCGATCGAGACGACGGCGTCCCACAGCACGTCGTTGACGGCGTACAGCTCCAGTTGAGCACTGTCGAGAACCGCGGCGACACGGCCAAGTCGCTCGCGTGAGAGGGCCGGACGGTCGAACGCCGATCCGTTGGCCTGAACACCGACCGCTTTGTTGAAGGCGCGGGTGGTGATCCCGCGGTCGGCCATGACCGACCGGACGGTGTCCCACACCTCAACGGGGACGGTGTCGACATTGTGGTTGGCCTTTGTGTCGCGGATGACGGCCGAAAGCCGCTCGGCGGAAGTTCCGCGACGGCCATGCACGCCGATCTCCTGGAGGAAGCGCCGCTGACTGTCGGCACCGGAGATGTCGAGCGTGTATCCCGGCGGGTATCCCTCCTTGCGGGTCGTTCGCACGCGCGTCGAGATACCGAACCGAAGCAAGAGCCGCGAGAGGTCGTCGATCAACCGACGTGAGGGGGACGCGTAATAGACCCTGCCCGACCGTCCGTTCTTGTTGATCGTCACCGAACCGTCGGTCGCCCAGATGTGCCTGAGGAATAGCGCGATCTGCCGCTTCGACACGTGGAAGATGCCCTCAGGGACGAACGTCTCGTGACGTCGCAGGCCGTAGACACCCACGTCGTCGAGCCACTGGACGATGGGGTTGAGGCGCCCGTGAGTCACCCGGAACGGCGCCGGCATCCGCAGCGTCGTACACCGGACGACGGGGTAGTCGTCGTCGCGAACGGCCACGACACCAAAGGTCAACGCCGCCGCCGACACGGCAGCCAGGTTCTCCTCGTCGACGCTCGCGTAGCGCAGCGGCTGCCGCGGAAGCATCGAGCCGTCGCCGAGCATGTGGGCGAGCAGGATCACCTGCTCGTCCTCCCACGGGTTGAACTCCTCCGGTGCCGGCACATGTCGCGGAACGGCCAGCCGGTCCCCGGTGCGCAATTCGCCCAAAGCGCGCCACCCGGCATACGTGAGGAACGGATGGTTCTCGGTTGCTCGCACCGTCTTCCCTGAGGCCAGCGTCAACCGGAACACGGGTCGAATGCCGGTCGAGAACACGCGGGTTAGGTGCCTGCGCACATAGCGGAGTGACTCGTCGAGTGACCAGACCGGCACGTCTGTCTCTCCGGTCACGAGCAGGTCAGCCAACGACACCTCGGCGCCGGTGTCGGCGCGCAGCACTCGGGTCTCCGCTGTCAAGCAACCAGATTCCCGAAGGTCGGACATCTGCGGCCGCTTGTCGGTGCGCTGCTCGGGACCACGGTTCAGCTGCGAGATCGCGACGACCGGAACCTCGAGCTCTTTGGCCAACAGCTTGAGGGCGCGGGAGAACTCGGAGACCTCCTGCTGTCGGGACTCCACCTTCTTGCCGGAGGACATCAGCTGCAGGTAGTCGATGACGACGAGCTTGAGGTTGTCGCGCTGCTTGAGCCGGCGGCACTTTGCCCGGATCTCCATCAGGGACATGTTGGGTGAGTCGTCGATGAACAGCGGCGCGTCCGAGACCCGCCCCATCGTCGACGCCAGCCGGGTCCAGTCATCCTCGCGCATGGTGCCCTTGCGCATGTGCTGCAGCTGGATGCCGGCTTCGGCCGAGAGCAGCCGCATGGTGATCTCGGTCTTGCTCATCTCCAACGAGAAGAGGACGGCGGCGAGGTTGTGCCTGATCGCTGCCGTGCGCACGATGTCCAGTCCCAACGTGGAATTGTGAGTGGGGATCATCGACTCACCCGCAAGGTAGAGACGGTCCGCACTGTCGACCTCGATACAGCGCACCGGCACCGAGGTGACCGGTGACACGTCGACGATCTTCCACGTGGCAGCCGAAGGCACTTCATCCTCAACCAACGCTCGATCGATCGTGACGGTCGCGCCCACCGCGAGGGCCTCACGAACTTGGTTGGTCGTCAACACTTCCGAGGACGAGCCGTCACGACCGACGCTCCACTGGTGGTGGGCATCCGCGACAAGGACCGATCCGTCCGAGAACTCGACCTCATAGCAGGGCCGTCCCCGCATGACCTCCGTGGCAGCGACCACCCGGGTCGGGCGCCCGTCGGCTCCCAGCACCCATTCGCCAACGGCGACGTCGCCCATGGTTGTCCATCCCGTCGGCGTGGGGAGCGGGGTGTCCAGGGCGAGCGCCTTACCGATGGCCGGCCTCGCTGCTACGACGATCATCTGACCGGGGTGCAGACCGTTGGTCAGGGAGTCGAGATCGGTGAATCCCGTTGGCACACCTGTCATCTCGCCTGACTTGCCGGACGCGACCTCGATCTCGTCAACCGTCATCTCGAGGATGTCGCCGAGCCGGTGGTAGTCCTCCGCTCCACGCTTGTCGACGACCGCATACACCTCGGCTTGAGCGGCGTTGACGATGTCCTCGACGTCGCCGCCACCCTGCGCGTACCCGAGCTGGACGATCTTCGTGCCGGCCTCGACGAGTCGCCTCAGCACGGCGCGCTCGGCGACGATCTGCGCGTAATAGCCGGCGTTCGCCGCAGTGGGCACTGAGGAGATCAGCTGGTGGAGGTATGCCTGTCCGCCCACCCGGCCGAGGTCGCCGCGCTTGCCCAGCTCGTCGGCGACGGTGATCGCGTCGGCCGGCTCACCGCGACCGTAGAGGGACAGGACGGCGTCGAAGATCGCCTCGTGCTGTGGCCGGTAGAAGTCGGCCGGCCGGAGGACCTCGACGCAGTCGGCGATGGCGTCCTTGGACAGCAGCATTCCCCCAAGCACCGACTGCTCAGCGTGCAGGTCTTGGGGAGGGAGCCGGTCGTCGACCGACGCGTCACGCTGCGGAAAGAGCTCTTGGATGGTCACCTGGTCGCCACCGCGTGTCGCGTTCCTTCCGCTGTCGCTGTTCGAACTGGTGTCCACTCCATGTCACCATCGACCCCCGACAGCCTCCCTGTGGCCGGCGCCCGCGGACGACCTGGCGAGCGCTCACGCTAGGGCGCGCCCCCACCGACGGTCCATCCCCGGTTGTGGACGAGGTGTGGACAACGGTGTGCACCACGCCGCGAGACTCTGGGGACATCCTGAGGACAGCCGGTGCATGGTTCTCCCAGGAACCACCCGGTTCGTGCGTGGCGACGTGCCACGACCGTCGTCCACCACCTGTGGACGAGAGAAAGTCACGAAGAAATCTCGACGGGGTCCACGACGCCCGGGCGGGTGCCGGCCCAGACCTCAAACGCAGCTGGAGCGTGAGAGCTCCCGGCGGCCACGCAGCATACAGTCGAGGCATGTGCCGGAACATCCGCCCGCTCCACAACTTCGAGCCCCCGGCCACCAGCGACGAGGTGCGGGCCGCCGCCCTCCAGTACGTCCGCAAGGTGTCCGGCTCGACCAAACCCTCCCAGGCCAACCAGGCCGCGTTCGACGAGGCAGTCGAAGAGATCGCTCACGTGACTCGGCACCTCCTCGACCACCTCTCGACGAGCGCCCCGCCGAAGAACCGCGAGGTCGAGGCGGCCAAGGCACGGGCCCGAGCCGCCGTGCGCTACGCCTGACTTCGTGCACCGCGACCTCGTCGACGCCATCCGCGCCGAGCTCGCCCGGCACGCCGACCCCGTCCGCGCGGCCAGGCAGCAGCGCTACATGAAGTCAACCATCCCCTACCGCGGCCTCACGTCGCGGCAGCTGACCGCCGCTCTGCGGCCGATCCTCGCCGATCCCGGCTTTCGCGTCGTCGACCGCGACCGCTGGGAGGCGACGATCCGCACCCTCTGGGACGAGGTCGCGTACCGCGAGGAGTGGTATGCGGCGATCGCCCTCGCGCGGTACCGCACCTACCGTCCGTGGGTCGACAGTGAGTCGATGCCGCTGTGGCAGCACCTCGTCGTCACCGGCGCGTGGTGGGACGTCGTCGACGAGGTCGCGACCCACCTCGTGCGCGACGTCCTCGATCGCTCTCCGCCGGCCGAAGGGCTGCGGCTGCGCGAATGGGCCGTCGACGAGGACCTCTGGCTGCGCCGGACCGCCATCATCTGCCAGGTCGGGCGCCAGGACAGGCTCGACCAGGACCTTCTCGCCGACGTCATCGAACCGAACCTGGCCGACCGGGATTTCTTCATCCGCAAGGCGATCGGGTGGGCGCTGCGTGACCACGCCCGAGTCGCGCCCGACTGGGTGCGCGCCTTCGTCGACGCGCACGCCGGCGAGCTGTCCGGCCTCTCACGGCGGGAAGCGACGCGTCACCTCGCGGACGTCTGACCTGGTTTTCAGCCCGGGAGCCACTCGAGCAGCTTGGCCGATACTTCAGGCCGCGTGAAGTACGACGAGTGGTCGACGCCGGCCTCCGCGGCGAACACGAGCGGGTCGGCGATCGGGAAGCCGACGGCCCCGTCCACCTCGAACACACCGTTCGTCGGGACGACGAGGTCGTTCTCGGCCTTTTGGAAGACGAAGTCGGTGCCCTTGTTCCGGGCGACCCGCGCGAGAGAGGCGCCTCGCGGTGGGTTGTAGTTGGAGGCGATCGCGCGGTAGGTGGCCTTGGACCCGGGCGTAGTGTTGAACGCCTTGAGGTACTCCCCCGCAGGGTCCATCGACATGATCCCCTCGAGACCGCCGAAGGCGCCGACCGTCAGCTGTTTGAGGATCGACAGCACCAGCCCGAGGACGTCGGTCACACCCGCGTCCGGGATGTACTGGGCGAGATCGGTGACTCGGTCCAGCAACTGCGACAGGTGCGCCCGGTCGGCGAGCGCTGTCCCGGCGTTGGGCGTTCCGACCATGACGAGCGTGCGGACCGAGAGCCTCCCGTCCAGCCCGACGTCGCCCGGTCGCTCGGCCAGGACCCGGCCCACCAATCCGCCGCGGGAGTGGCTGACGATGTCGAGGGTCAGCGGCGCCGCGCCCCCCAGGGCACTGAGCTGCTCCGCTAGCCACCGGATGTTCTCGTGCGGCGTGACCGAGATGGTGAAGTGGTCGAGCGCGAACACCCTTCCCCCGTAACGACGTCCGAGCTCCGTGAGGGTCTCGCTCGGCAGCTGGTCGAAGGCGGTGTTGGACTGCGCGGTAGTTCCGTGGATGAAGAGCAATGCCGTCCCACCCTCCACCCGTGTCCAGTCGGGTGCGGCGAACGCGGCCACGTCCGCGCGCCGGTAGTCGGCCGGGTCGAACCAGCGGACGAGGTTCCGCCGGTTCCTCTGCTCCCAGCGGGCGGCGAAGTAGTCGCCCACCTTGCCGAGTACCGGGTCGATGAGCGGGAACACCAGGATTTTGAACAGCTTCGAGCCAACCGCTCCGATGACGCCGCGCTGCCCACCGGCCGAAGCCGGGTCGGCCAAGACGACCTCGCGTGGCAACCGGTAGGTCCGCCGGTCGCCGCCGCGGCTGACCACCTGGTCCGGCGGCACGTCGTCGGGAAGGTGCCAGGACAGCGAGCCGTCCTCGGCCGCGTACAGGAGCAGCTGGCCGTTCCCGGACCCAGGGGGCGGCACCTCGACGACGATCTCGGTGCCACCGCCGCCACCCCGGCTCCCTCCGGTGGTGTCGAGCTCCCGCTGTCCGGTGATCTCCACCGTGAGCTGTTCGACCATGCCGGCGTCGTCGAGGGCTTGCCGGAATGAGGCTGTCGAGCTCTCGGCGCCGCGCATGCCGGCGGTTCCGGGCGCGTGCACCTCCACGCGCCCGCCGAGCCCCGGCGTGGAGATCCGCACGGTGCCGACGGTGACGGGGATTCCCTCGGGTCGTAGGTTCTCTGCCATGGCGCTCCTCGGGTGAGTGGTCAGACACGGGCGAGTCGGAGTCGGGGGTGGCCGAACACCTGGAAGGCGATCAGAGTGGCGGTGATCCCGGGCGTATGCGTCTCGGCCGCCGCCTCCGTGTAGCGGGCGCGAAGGGACCGGACGGCCTCTGCGACCGACGCCGGTTCGGGCGTGCCGTCGCGTCCGCTCGCCGTCCACGTCGCCGCGTAGAAGGCCGCTGCGAACTGCGCCGCCACGTCGTCGTCGACGTTCCACAGCGGAGCGACGACGCCGGTCGCGCCGATCCGCAACAAGGTCGACGCGAACCCCGCGTAGTCAGCGAGCACCCGCTTGTCGGACGCGACCTGACACGCGTTGAGGAAGACGAACGGACCTCCGTCGAGCCGCCCGTTCTCGACCTGGTGAGGCGTGAAGAACTGGGCGCTCGTGGAAAGGTTGCCCGCGCGGTCGGTGTCGAGCAGCACGAGTCCCTCCTCACTGCCCGTGGTGTCGAACTGACCGTGCAAGGCGACGTGGAGCACGTCCGCCGGCGGCGTGCCCCGGAGCACGCCCATGACGTCGGGCAGCGCGGGCCGCACCGCCACGGCGGGCGGGGAGAACAGTTCGGCGATCGCTCGGGCCTCGGCGAGTGCGTGTTCCAGGCGACTCCAACCCGGGACGCCGGCATAGTCGGCGCTGAGCACCGCCGCGCGCCGCACTGTTACTGTCGCCCGCGGTGCCGGTCGTGGCCGGTGCCTGGTCAAAGGCCACCGCGAGATGGCCGCGTGCGAACCGAGGAACGGCGACACGCCGCCGAACGCGGTCTCAAGAGGGTCGTCGAAGACGGTTAACTCCCAGGGCAGCGCCAGCTCTTCCGTCAGCAACAGCATGGTGGCCGCTCCGGCGCGGGCCGGTTCCTCGACAACGTCGCGGATCACCGCCTGGATCCCACTCGGCACCGCCCGGCCCAGCTTCTTGGCCATTCCGACGAGCGAAAGGTAGTCCGCGTAGGGACCCCTCGAGAAGGCGACCGTCCTCCTCATGTCAGTCACGAACTGCTGGAGGTCCGAGTCGAGCCGCGACACTCTCGGCGCGTCCGGCACCACGACGTCAGAGTCAGTCGCCCAGGCCGTCCAGACGAACTCCCCGGTGGCGGGCCCGTCTGACGCGCAGACGGCCAGCACCAGATCCGGGGCGTCCTCTCCCAGCAATGGCTCTAGGTCGATGAGCGGGTTCGGCTCCGATGGCGGCGCGGCGGCGCTCTCGATCGCGTCCGGGTGCACGACCACGACGAAGCGGCGCCACGCGATGCCGACCACCTGACCGTCCCGCAGGTAGTGGACTCCGATGCGTCGCACTGGCGGGAGGTCGGGACGGTAGAGCGCCGTGAACGTCACCTGGACACTCGGGAAAGGTTCGTCGTCGGTGACCGTCAGATTCAGCCTGGTCGGGCCGCCCGCGGTCAGCGAGCTGGGGTCGAAGGTGAGGATCAGCTCGAGGTCGGTTCGACGCCCTACGGGGACCCGGATGCCGCCGGTTTGCGCCAGGTTGACGTCTTCGAAGCGCGCCAGCCCGACCTCGACGTCGAAGGGCTCCTCGGCGACGACCACGTCGGGGCGCGCCGACCGGCGCGAACGGACATCGATGCGCGGATACGCGACACGAGTCGATTCCGGTTCCGCGGACCTGGTCTGGACCGGCGGTTCGGTCGACGTCGACGAGCCCGACAGCCAGCGGCTCACCGTCTCCCGCACGCTGCGCCACACATGTCGGCCGGATGGCCCCGATCCGGCCGGCGACGGACGCTGGACACGGACCGTGTGGTCTTCAACGACGGTGCCTGGTTCGGGCTGTGCCGAGTCCCAGGAGCTCTGACCCGTGGGATGAACGGTTACGGGCGGCGGCGTGGAGGTAGTGGGCGGCGGCGGGACGACGCTGGGCTGCGGTGGGGGCGGAGGTGCTGCGGCCGGCGCGGTCTGCTCTCCGGCGATGTGATCGAAGACCTGACCATCGGGGGTGGACAGGAACAGCGCCGGCGTAGCCCACTCCGTCGCATACTCGGCGAAGAGCGCCTTGCGAGCGCAGGTAGCGGCCCGGTCGACCGGGTACTCGTCCGCGAGGGCGCCGTAGAACCCCTCGGTGAACGTCGTCGCCGCGCCGTCCGAGATGGGGAACTGCATCGCCACAACCGCCGGGCAGTCCTGATGCAGCAGGCCCTCCGCCAGCTCAAGGATCGAGTTGCCGGGGTGGACTCGCGCCGATTGGGAGGCGTCGAGAAGCACGAGCCGCAACGGGTCGTGGTCGCGCAGGTACGGGCCGATGAGGGTCGGGCTGACCTTGCTGCTGCGGCCGTAGCGGTCCTGGAAATAGACGACGCCCTCCTGCGTGCGCTCGTCGTAGTCGCCGTGACCGATGAAATGCAGGACGTGAACGGCGTCTTGGCGCAGCCGCGCCGACAAGGCTTGCACTGTCGGTAGTTCCAGACGATCGAGGTGAATGGTGCCCTGACCCAGTTCATCCCTCAGCGAGGACTGCA
>JBKPKI010000088.1:0-1648 GCA_046731055.1 Actinomycetota bacterium
AGCCCGTCGGTGTCGGTGTCGACGGTGCCGACGCGCACGACGGGCACCCCCGCGTCTTCGACGAGCGCGACAAATTCGTCATCGCACCCTGGAACCACCGACACGAGCACCCGTCCGGCCGACTCCGAGAACAGCGCGACGAACGGGTCCTCGTGCACGTGCTTCAGCGACGTGCGGACGCCCACCCCATGGCGCAGCACCGACTCGCACAGCGCCTGCGCCAGGCCGCCTTCGGACAGGTCGTGAGCGGCGTCGAGGTAACCCTCGCGGGCCGCCGTCGTGAGCACACCGGCGAGCCGCTGCTCGTGGTCGAGGTCGTAGGACGGTGGCCGGCCGCCGAGGTGACCGTGGACCACGTGCGCCCACTCCGACCCGTCGAGCTCCGCGCGCGTCGTTCCCAGCAGGAACACCAGTGACCCGTCGGTCTGGAACCCGGTCGACGTCCGCGTCGCCACGTCTTCCATGACGCCGAGCACGCCGACCACCGGCGTGGGATGGATCGCCACGTCTCCGGTCTGGTTGTAGAACGACACGTTCCCGCCGGTGACCGGTATGCCGAGCGCCTTGCAGCCCTCGGCGATTCCGCGCACCGCTTCACGGAACTGCCACATCACCCCTGGGTCCTCCGGTGACCCGAAGTTGAGGCAGTCGGTGACGGCCAGCGGCACCGCCCCCGCCGTCGCGACGTTGCGGTAGGCCTCCGCCAGCGCGAGCTGCGCACCCGCATACGGGTCAAGCTTCGTGAACCGGCCATTGCAGTCAGTGGAGACCGCGACGCCGCGTCCGGTCGCCTCGTCGACGCGAACCACGCCCGCGTCGTCCGGCATGGCGAGCGCAGTGTTACCCATGACGTACCGGTCGTACTGCTTCGTCACCCAGGACTTGTCGCAGAGGTTGGGGCTGCCGAGCAGGGTGAGCATCGTGGCGCGGAGCTGCTGGCCGGTCACCGGTCGCTCGAGCCCTCGAGTTTCGTCTTGTTGCAAGGCATCGAGGTATGCGGGACGCCCCAGTGGCCGCTGGTAGACCGGGCCGTCGTGGGCCACGGACCGCGGCGGAACGTCGACGATGGTCTCGCCGTGCCAGGTGACGACCAGCCCGTCACCGTCGGTGACCTCGCCGATCACAGTGGCCTCGACGTCCCACTTGCCGGTGATCTCGAAGAACCGGTCCAGGTGCTGCGGCTCGACGATGGCCATCATCCGCTCTTGCGACTCCGACATGAGGATCTCCTCGGGCCGGAGCGAGGCGTCCCGCAACGGGACGAGGTCGAGCTCGACTCGCATACCCCCGTCGCCATTCGACGCGAGTTCACTTGTGGCGCAAGACAATCCAGCTCCACCGAGATCCTGTATGCCGGCGACCACCTTCGCGGCGTAAAGCTCTAGGCAGCACTCGATGAGGACCTTCTCCGCGAACGGGTCGCCGACCTGCACCGACGGACGCTTGGTCGGGCCGCGCTCGTCGAATGTCTCCGAGGCCAGCACGGAGACTCCACCGATGCCGTCCCCCCCGGTCTTGGCGCCGAAGAGGACCACCTTGTTCCCGGCACCACGAGCCGACGCGAGGTGGATGTCCTCGACGCGCATCGAACCGACGCAGAGGGCGTTGACCAACGGGTTGCCCTGGTAGCAGTCGTCGAAGATCACCT
>JBKPKI010000089.1:0-19242 GCA_046731055.1 Actinomycetota bacterium
CCCGCCGCGGCGCGGTCCCGGGGCTGGTTCACCGACCCGGAGAACCAGGAGATCGGCGAGTTCTGCATCTGGTCGGTGCGCGACACCAGCCGCTACCGGGTCACCGTGGAGCGCGGCGAGGTGGTCCAGCGGGACGGCGCAGAGCTGGTATACGACGGCCGGCTCATCGTTCCGAGCACCTACCCGTGGTCTCTGTCCGACAACGAGGGTGGCGTCGAGCAACTGCCCTTCCGAGTCATCCGCGAGGACGAGCTGGGCTGGTACCGGCTGGTCGCGCAGGTGGCGAACCGTCAGACCGCGGCGGTCAGGTTCGACACCGTCACTGCGGCCTGGCAGGAGCGGACCAAGGGCATGACCTACGAGCAGATACAGGCGATCCCCGAGGCCGAGTTCCCCGACGCCGAACTCAACGTTGGCCCGCTCGAGCACTGGTACCTGACTGTCGCAGAGAAGATCGGCGATCTCCCCGACTACTGGTATTAAGCCTTTTCGTCGTGGAACAGAAGGAAACCGAGTTCAGAGTCCTCCCGAACGCTGGATCCCCATTGAGGTGGTCGAGTATCCGCTCACACGGCCCCGGCAGCCAGCCCTGGAAGGTGAGTCATTCCGCCGCCTGTGCACCTCAACCCGAGCCCCTCGTCCCCCGCTCCACGAGCGGGAGCAGTCACTCCATCCCGAGCAGTTCTCAGCAGCGACGATTAATGGAAGCCCGTTGGGGTCTTCCCTGGTGGGTGATGCGCGCCAGGGCCTGCATCGGTGAGAAGCTCCACGCCCCGGACTTGACCCTGCTGGACCGAGGAATCGCTGAGCTGAACCTGCAGTAGGGCAGACTCCTGTCCATCAGCGAAGGACGGAGACGCCATGAAGATCCTGTACACGGCTGAGGCAACTGCAACTGGCGGACGCGAAGGGCGAGTCAGATCCAGCGACGGTGCACTGAGCGTCGACTTGGCGATTCCGAAGGAGCTCGGCGGCCCAGGCGGCCTGGCAACCAACCCCGAGCAACTGTTTGCAGCCGGCTACTCGGCGTGCTTCGAGAACGCCGTCCGACATGTGGGCCGGCGCCGAAGGTTGGCCGTAGGGGACGTCTCAGTCACTGCCCACGTTGGCATCGGCCCAGGTGACGACGGCGGGTTCCGGTTGGCCATTGAGTTGCATGTCCGGATGCCGGACCTGGATCGCGAAGTAGCGGAAGAGATCGTCGCCGATGCCGACCGGGTGTGCCCGTATTCGAACGCTGTGCGAGGCAACGTCGACGTTCACTTGCGAGTAGACCCGGCGCCGGAAGTGATCTAACGTCAAGTCGTGTAGGTCTCCTTCACGTCGAACGTGACGGTTACACGCGAAGACTCACGCGGTGGCCTCTAAGTATCAGCGAGGACGGGCCCGGCATTTACACCACCCGGGCGGACGTCACCCTTGACGCAAACCGGCTCTCGTTACCTTCTTCGAGCCCTCACCCTGAGGTGCAGGCCAGCGTCCCTGGCATGACTCACGGCTTCTGTTGTCGATGATCTCAGAGGTGCTGTCACCGGGGTCGTCGGACGTTTGTGACCGCTGATACGGACATGGGCGCCGAGTGGGAAGGCAGACCCGTCGCGCACAGTACGCAACAGCTCGATCGCGGTGCCGGCGCCGACACCGGGCATCGAAGTAAGGACCTCCGCGAGTGGATGCGCCGCCAGGAGCTCCTCGAGCTCGCCACGCAGGGTCTAGCCCTTCGGTGTGCCTGCCTCGATCACCGTCCACGCCCAGACCCCGTGACGTGGCAATGCTTCCTCAAGATGCTTCATGCTCAGCCGACCAGTTGGACGGCTCTGGGGTGCACGAGGTGGGATCGATCTCGTTCCAATTCCGCTGGCCCGCCTCGATGTCCAGCCGGACCCGGACGGGAAGGCGGGCGTATTCGCCGTCACTTGGGCGGTGAAGGTCAGCACCTGGTCGACCCTGACTTGTACCGATGACGTTGCGTCATCCCCGTAGTTGCCGCCCTGGTGGAGGCACCTCCCCACTTCCCGGAGGAGCCGCCCCAACAGCAGGGGAAGTACCGCCACGTGGTCCTGACGGCGACGACCGCGGTACGGCAAGACGCGACGTCGGTGAGGCCCACCTCGTGGGCCATTAGGCCATCTTCTCCGCGGATCTGCCTACTGTCAGGTAGCCGGACGGCCAGCTGCCGCAGAGGATTTCGCGTCGTCGCCGACGCGTCCTGGATCTGGGTGGGCGGTCCGGCGCTACCGATCGCCCGGGCCCCTTCCATCGGCTCAGGCTTGCTGATCGGCTGTAAAGATCCGCCTGAGCTGCCGCGACGGGGTAAAGGGTCGCCAGTGGTCCGGGTCCTGGGCCAGCCGGTCGGCGATGACCCAGAGCGCGGCAGGGTTGTGCCCGAACCCGAGGTGCGACGCGGGGATCCCGATGCTCTCGTGGGGGCCACTGACGGCGTCCCGGCAGACCCGCCACGAGACGATCCCGTCGAGCCGTGAGTAGACCGACGTCGTCGGTACCGACAGCGGCAGGCCCGCCCCCCTGCGCTCCCCGGCCGCCGCCGCATAGCGCCCGCGAGACAGAAACCGGTAGGCCGTGTCGGCGTGGGTGTGGCCGGGCCCCTGGGTGGCATACGGGCTTCCCAGCGTGACCACTAGGCGTACCAGGTCGGGGGAGCGAGCGGCGAGCGCACGGGCGTACACCCCGCCCAGACTCCATCCGATGATGGACACGGGTTGCTCGTACCTGTTCGCAAGCTCACCCAGCCGCAGGGGGAGCCGCCGGACGACCTCATTCGTCGGCCCGACGTTGACGCCGAAACCCCACCCGCTCGTCGCGTACCCGAGGCCACCGAGAAACCGCCGCAGAATCAGCGTCGACGTATCGGACGCGAGCAGGCCGGGCAATACCAGTACCGGGTGGCCGTCGCCGCGCGGTGCCCGCGCGAGCCCCGGCGCCGAAACCGTCAGGGCACCGAGCTCGATGGCGCTCCGCCAGGGCTCACTGAACAGCAGGAGCGCGGACGGGCGTTCCGGCTGGCCCCTGGGGCGGTCGGAAGGCGGTCGGATCGGCATGGATGGAACACCCCCTTCGGGTGCCTGGAAGTTACCCCTCGACGAATCATCTGAGACACACTTAAATGTGTCTCATCCGGGTACCGTGTGCCAGCACCCGGGCCGGCCTCGACGCGGAGGACGCCCATGAGCTTCAACCTTGCGACCATTCTGCGGGAGTCGGCCCGTCAGACACCGGACGCCACCGTGCTCCGGTTCGGCGGCTCGAGCATGACATACGCCGAGCTGGACGAGCTCTCGAGCCGGTGCGCAGCGGGCCTGCGTGCCCAAGGTCTCGCGCCGGGTGAGGCTGTCGCCGTCCAGCTGCCGAACTTCCCGGATTTCCTCGTCGCCTACTTCGGCATCCTCAAGGCGGGACTGGCGATGGTGCCGCTCAACCCCCTTCTGAGGGCACCCGAGATCGAGTATCACCTCAGCGATTCCGCGGCGAAGCTGGTCATCTGCTTCGTCGGCTTCCTCGACGAGACCGTCAAGGTCATCGGGAACCTGCCGCTGTTCGTCGTGCCGATACCCGGGTCGGAGCCTCCCGACGGCATGCGCGCCTTCGCCACGCTGCTGGCTCAGCCGGGCGACCCTGGCAACGACATCACCCCTCGTCACGCCGACGACACCGCCGTGATCATCTACACGAGCGGGACGACCGGCAAGCCGAAGGGCGCGGAGCTGACGCACTTCCAGCTCTACATGGGGTGCTCTGTTGGCGGCGAGCTGTTTGCCATGAGGCGCGATGACCGTGTCCTCGCGGTGCTGCCGTTCTTCCACGTGTTCGGCCTCGCCGCGATCATCAACATCGCCGTGCGGTTCGGCGCGAGCATGTCGGCCCTGGCCCGTTTCGAGCCGGGCCCGGTGGTCGACACCCTTGAGCGCGACCAGGTCACGGTGGTGGTCGGCGTACCCACGATGTTCCAGGCCTTGATGACCCAGGACGTCAGCGGCCGCGACCTCAGCGCGCTGCGCGTGGGCGTCTCTGGCGGCGCGTCGCTGCCCGGCGACGTCCTGCGGGCGTTCGAGGAGAAGTTCGGATTCGTTATCCTCGAGGGCTACGGCATGTCCGAGACCGGCGCCATCTGCACCTTCAACAGGAGCGCCGAGGCGCGCAAGGTGCTGTCCATCGGTCAACCGCAATGGGGCGTGGAGGTGCTAGTTGTCGACGACGACGACCAGCCCATCCCCGCGGGCCGCGACCACATCGGCGAGCTGGTCATCCGCGGGCATGTCGTCATGAAGGGCTATCTCGGCCGCCCCGAGGAGACTGCCGAGACCTTACGCAACGGTTGGCTGCACACCGGCGACCTCGGCTACGTCGACGAGGAGGGCTACCTTTTCGTCGTCGACCGCAGTAAGGACCTGATCATCCGCGGCGGCTACAACGTCTACCCCCGCGAGGTCGAAGAGGTCCTCTACGGCCATCCCGCTGTCGCCGAGGCCGCCGTCATCGGCGCGCCCGACGAGCGGATGGGCGAGGAGATCGTGGCAGTCCTTGCGCTCAAACCGGGCGGCACCGTCACTGCGGACGAGCTCACAGCCTTCTGCAAGGACCGCCTCGCCGCATACAAGTACCCACGCGAGTTCCGTTTCATGGACGTTCTCCCGAAGGGCCCGAGTGGCAAGATCCTCAAGACCGAACTGCGCCAGACGGCCGCGGCCCCGGTCACTTCGGACTGAGCCGCTCAGGCCGACGGGGCCTTTCGCCGCGGTGAGCGCGACGCTCGCTTTCTCGGCTTCTGGGTCGGCGTATCGGGAGCCGTGTCGGCCGTCGTGTCGGCCGTCACCTTGGCGCCGTCGGCGGTCGCCGTGTCAGCGGCCGCGCTGAGCTCGTCGAAGCCGGCCCTGATGCCGGTCCCGATCACCTCGACGTCGGGGAAGCTGTCGAAGTCGGCGGTGACCCCGAAGCTGAACCGGTCGAGATACGAGAAGACCCCTACCGCCACACGGACTCCCGCGAACACCGGGACATACGGGTGTGACTCGGTGAGCTTGTGGCCCAGGAGGTAGAGCGGCACCCGGGGGCCCGGGACGTTGGTCGTGCCGGTCTGGGTGAGCCGGTTGGGCACCCTGGACATCGACCGGGCGCCGAGGGCCAGCAGGGTCGGCGCCGCGTAGTCCGCCAACCCGACGATCGCGGCGGCGTCGACCGCGCCCATCCCGCGCTTGTTGCGGTCCATCTGGGCGCGGATGAGCTCGAGCCGGCGCGCCGAGTCGTCCTCGGCGACCGGCAGGTCGACGACGACGCTGGTCACCTGGTTGTTGACCTGCCCTCGGCCGGCCTCCCCGCGCGTCGACACCGGGACCAGCGAGCGGACCACCATGTCCGGAATGAGCTCGCCGCGGCCCTCGAGGAGGTCGCGGTAGCCCCGGGTGATCGCCGTGAGGATCACGTCGTTGACCGTGCCCCCGAGGCCCGCCCGGATCTTCTTCACCTCGCTCATCGTGGCGTTCGCCCACACCCATCGGCGGTTGGGACCGAGCGGGCCGTTCATGCTGGCCGGTGTCGGCTGCCCCCGGCCGGGTACGAGTGTCGGGATGACCGAGGGAAGGAGCTCCTTGGCGGCCACGCCGGCCCCGGCGAGGAGCATCGGGACCTTGTCGAGCGAGTCCTTGCTCGGCATGCTGAGCAGCTGGAGCGGTTCCTGCACCGCGTCGCGGATCGACCCCGCCGTGACGGCGAGGGTGGACGGGACCGGCCCGGGTCGCCAGTCGGTCGGCTCGGGCCGCTCGGGGTTCTCCTCGAGGTCGAAGATCACCTGCATCAGGTCGGTGCTGCCCTCACCGTCGATCATCGCGTGGTGCGCCTTGGAGATCAGCGCCCACCGCTGGTCGGCCAAGCCCTCGACGAGCCAGGCCTCCCAAACCGGCTTGCTCATGTCGAGCCGCTGGGCGAAGACCCGCCCCGCGAGGTTGCGGAGCTGCTCGTCACCTCCGGGCCTCGGCAACGCCGTGTGTCGCACGTGATACAGGATCTGGAAGTGCGGGTCGTCAACCCAGATCGGACGCCCGAGGTGGAGTGGCACCGGCCGGATCACCTGGCGGTACCGCGGCACCTGGTCCAGCTTGCTCGCCAACAGCCGGACGATGTCTCCGTATGCCGGCGGCGGACCCTCGAGGACGGCCACCCCACCCACGTGCATGGGGGTGTTCTCGTCCTCCATGTAGTAGAACATCGCATCCATCGCGCTCATGCGGTCCATGCGACGTCTCCTCCGGCCGACGTGACGGTAATCGGGATGCCGTTGAGGACGGCCGTACCCGACAGCCCGTCCAACAGGAGGTCGTCCGCGAGGACGTTGCTGTTGGTCCCAGCATGCTGCGAGGCGACGGCGGTCCGGGTCCCCACGGCGTCGTGCCCCCAGCCGTGCGGGATCGACACGACGCCGGGACGGACACTGTCGGTGATCTCGATTGGGACCGTGACCGCGCCCGATCGCGAACGCACCACTGCAGTAGAGCCGTGCGCAAGGCCGAACCGCGCCGCGTCGTCGGGGTGGACCTGGGCTGTGCAGGTGTTCGTCCCGCGCACGAGCGGGGCGAGGTTGTGCATCCACGAGTTGTTCGAGCCGAGCTGCCGCCGTCCAATCAGCACGAGCCCCTCGGGAGGGCCTGTCTCGAGCACCGCGGCCAGCCGAGGGACGTCCTTGATGATCGCCTCCGGGACCAGGTCGATGGTGCGGCTCGGCGTGCTGAGGACCTCCGGCATGCGCGGCCTGAGCGGGCCGAGATCGACGCCGTGCGGGGCAGCCTCGAGGTCGGCCAGGGTGAGGTCGTAGGGCCCACCGCGCAGCATCAGGTCGAGGAGCCGGGCCGGACCACATCGAGCGCCGACGACGGCCGGGTCGAGGCCGTAACGCGCGGCCGTCTCACCGGCGATGATGTCGTCCAGCGCCGCGATGTCGGCCCGAGGCCCGCGTCCGGTGACGATGCCGACGAGGCGCAGCAGGGTCTGCCACTCCTGGAGAAGGTCGGTCTCGGACACGGCCGGGGTCCAGTTGGCCATGTTGCGGACCGACAGCTGGGTGAAGGTCATGTCGTAGTGGTCCCGCTCGAGCGGGGCAGGTCCGGGCAGGATCACGTCGGCGTGCTGGCTCGTCTCGTTGAGGTAGACGTCCATGGACACCATGAGGTCGAGCGTCTGCACGGCATCGTTGAGCCGTGACGCGTTCGGGGTGCTGAGGCACGGATTGCCGCCGACGACGAAGAGGGCCCGCACCTGTCCGAGACCCGGGGTGAGGATCTCCTCGGCGAGTGTGGCGACCGGCAGCTCGCCCATGACCTCCGGAAGGGCACGGACGCGACTTGCCCACCGGCCATGGCGCCACGGCTTGCGCGCTGTCGCATGGCTGTTCGACTGCCCGGCCGCGGCGAGAGGGAACATGACCCCGCCCTCTCGGTCGAGGTTGCCGGTGATGATGTTGAGGACGTCGACGAGCCAGCTGGCGAGCGTGCCGAAGGCCTGCGTCGTCGTGCCGATCCGCCCGTAGACGGCCGCCCTCTCTGCGTGCGCGA
This sequence comes from Actinomycetota bacterium, assembly GCA_046731055.1. Taxonomy (GTDB): domain Bacteria; phylum Actinomycetota; class Actinomycetes; order Actinomycetales; family Dermatophilaceae; genus Lapillicoccus. The sequence continues at coordinate 7,560 of JBKPKI010000089.1, forward strand.
GCTCGCGTGCCATCCGTCGGGTCTCGACGGCGGCGATGCCGGTATGCGGAGTGACCGCCTCGGGGGTGAACGGCGCGGCCAGGGTGGCGATCGCCTCGAGACCCGTGACGTGGTCGGCCAGTCGGCCGAGGTCGACGAGCCCCTCGGAGATGATGACGTTCACGAGGGCGAAGAGCAGGAGCGCGTCGGTGCCGGGCCGGATTGCGTGGTGCTCGTCCGCGACCTCGACAGTGCGGGTCCGGCGCGGGTCGACCACCACGACCTTGCCGCCCCGCTGTCTGATCCGCTTGAGCCGTCTCCGGACATCGGGGGCGGTCATCAGGGATCCGTTGGACACCAACGGATTCGCGCCGAGCACGACGAGGTGTTGGGTGCGGTCGAGGTCCGCGACCGGGATGGTCATCGGGTCGCCGAACAGGTACCCGGACGAGAAGTGTTTCGGTAGCTGGTCGACACTCCCGGCGGTGTAGATGTTGTGGGTGCCGACGGCGCGCAAGAGCGCGCGGCCGTAGAGGGTGACGCCGAGGTTGTGGGACGACGGGTTGCCCAGGTAGAAGGCGACGGAGTCGGGGCCGTGAGCGGCGACCAGCGGCATGAGGCGGTCGGCGATCTCCTCGAACGCCTCGTCCCAGGTCACCGCCCGCCATCGGCCGTGACGCTTGACCATCGGCCGCCGCAGGCGGTCGGGATCCTCGTGCAGCGCCCCGAGCGAAGCGCCCTTGGGGCAGATGAAGCCGTGGGAGAAGACGTCCTCGTCGTCGCCGCGAACCGAGCGGATCGCGTTGCCGTCTAACGTGACCTGGAGGCCGCACGTCGCCTCACAAAACGGACAGGTGATGTAGGCCGTGTTCATGGGCGGTGGTCTGCTGCCTGGTCGAGGTCGTGCTCCTTGAGCCACGTGGCGATCCGGGCCGCGACCGCGTCGGGCGCCTCGAGCTGGGGCGTGTGCCCGACGTCGGGAAGGAACTCGGTCTCCCATGCGGGGTTGTCGGCCACGATTTTGCGAGCGGCCGAGATCGCCACCAGGCGGTCCTGGTGACCGTGGACCAGGAGGACGGGCTTGGTGATCCTGCGGATCAAGGACGTGTAGCGACTGGGTGCGGCGAGGACCCTCATCAACGACCGCGCGGCGCCAAGGAAGGCAGCCTCCTGGCCCGGGACGGTCCGACGGTGGGCGGCCAGGGCGACCCCGGCGTCGACCACGTCGGGGTCAGCCTTGCTCGGGTCGGCGAAGCAGAGGTCGACCACACTCTGGACCCGCTGCCGGTCACTGAGCCGTCGTGTCCTGCCCTGCAGGTATCGCTCGCCGACGAACGGCGTTGCGTAGAGCGCGAACTGGGCGGCGACCTGGATGTCGGGCCGCTGACGCGGGGCGGGGATCGACGGGTCAACGAGGACCAGGCCGTCGACGAGCTCGGGGTGAGCGTCGGTCATGAGGAGGGAGACCATCCCGCCCATCGAGTTGCCGACGAGAATCGCCGGTGCTCCGACGACGCCGCGAATGACCTTGGCGACCAGCTCTGTGTTGGACTGCACCGTAGCCGACCGGATGGTGCCGGGCGTCAGCCCGAAACCGGCCAGGTCGACGGCATAGACGCGATGCTGTGTCGCCAGCTCCGGCGCGATCCGGACCCAGTTGAGATGGGATCCTCCGAGGCCGTGGAGCATGACGATCGGGACGCCGGCCCGGTCATCGTCGGCCGCGAAAGTCCCGCGGAACTCAACCCAGTGCACTGGGCCACCGAAATTACTCAGCCAACCCCGTCCGCCCCAGGGGGCTGCCAACTGAAGGGGCGCCGGCGATGCTGCAATCTCGGTGCGCACCGGTCGTTCACCATCCCGGGTCGACTCACGTCCGGGCCGGCCGCTGGCGCCCTCGCGTGGAACAAACGTAGATTTGTCTCAGACCGACCCTAAGGCCCGCTACCTCATGGGGCAAGATCGACCAAGGGGCATAGATGCCAGCCAAGAGCACGGCATACCAAACCACCCCCGCGACGCACACAACGGGGACCGACGACCACGCGTGGGTGGTTCCAGAGGGCACCGACCCGCCAGCCTCGGTGCCGGCGGAGATCTTCGAGGTGGCCGTCGCCGCTTACCGGGCCGGACAGCGACTCGACATGCAACAGCTAGCGCAGTCCCTTGGGGTGAGCCGCGCAACCCTCTACCGGCGCACAGGCAACCGTGAGTCCCTCATGGCCGAGGTGATCTGGTGGGACGGGCGGCGCAGCATCATCGACGCCATCCGGCGGACCGCAGGACTCACCGGCGTCGAGCGGGTGGTGGAGGTCACCCGGCTCGTCCTCACCGACAGCATCCGCAGCGTCCCGCTGCGACGGTTCCTCGAGGCCGATCCGGAGGGTGCCCTTCGGGTGCTGACCGGGGCTCGTGGAGGAGTTCAGGACCGCTACATCGATTGCTTCGAAAGGCTCTTCGAGCTGGAGACCGCCCGCGGGCACCTGTCATTGGGAATCGACATCACGAATCTCACGTTTGCGATGATTCGGATCGCCGAGGGCTTCCTCTACGCCGACGCGATCGCCGACCGGAGACGGGACGTCGGCGACGCCGTAGCGATCATCGACGGACTCCTGCACGGGTTGAACTCCTCCGCAGCACAACACCCACGCGCGCGGCGCCGGTAGCACGTGACGGCCTGTCACCCCTCAGGTCTGGGTGAGGTCACTCTGTCGATGACCGCGTCGGCGACGACCGCCGGACGCAGCTCGGGTAGCCAGTGCCCCTCGTCAACCACGACGAACCGGTAAGGACCGCGCACGTGATCCCTGGTCCGCTCAGCCGCCGCGCGGCCGAGGGCGGGGTCATGGCGCCCCCACACGTAGGTTGTTGGCACGAGAACGGGCGGAGTCGAGCCAAGCCCGCTCCAGGGCAACCGGCGGGCGGCCGCCCGGTACCAGGCCAGCGGTGGCCCGAGGTCGGTGGGTCGGGCCAGGCGCGTGGCGTAACGATGCGCGGTCGCGGCCGGAAGGCCGGTAGCGCGCAGCACCGGTTCGAGCGCCGGCGCGAGGACGACTTCGGGGAGCAGCGGCAACTGGAAGGCGGCGGTGTACCAGCTAAGTAGCGGCTGCCGCGAGCGGGTCAGGGACCAGGCGTATGCCGCCGGATGTGGCGTGGACAGTACCGTGAGGGTAGAAACCCGGTCGGCGTGCTGGGCCGCCACGTGCCAGGCGACGACGCCGCCCCAGTCGTGGCCGACGAGGTGGACTTGCGCGATTCCGGCGGTGTCGGCAACGGCGAGGACGTCGGCGGCCAGTTCCTCGATGCGGTACGGCGTGACCCCCGGGGGGCTCCCTGAGCGGCCGTAGCCGCGCTGGTCCACGGTGATCGTGCGCAGACCGGCGGTGTGCAGGAACGGGATGACCGCGTCCCAGCACGTGGAGTCCTGCGGGAAGCCGTGCAGCAGGACGACGGCCTCCGCGCGCGCGGGACCGGAATCACGAGCCTGCAGCCGAACGCCGCCGCGCTCGGCCCGCAGCAGTCTGCGCCGTCGAGGGGTGCGCCGCGTCGGCCCGCCGCTCAACGACGCCTGACTCGGTCGCCGGTGGCCGGTCGCTCGTGCTGGTTGGTCGTCGTGACAGGCATTGCGAAATCCTTCAAAGCAGCAGATCGACTGTTGCCTACCCGATAACCCGGTGTCCAACCGCAGCACGGGGTGAAGCCGCCCTCCTAGACCGTCGCGCGGTGGTGAGTCAATCTTCCCGGAAGACTAACGAAGACGTTGCGCCGGTCGATCTTCTGTGAGCGCCGAGGAGCGTCCGCATTGCCGCCCCTGTGCGGGTCCTGCCGATGATCGAGTGTCCGTCAACTACCCCTGAGGTGCCACGTCGAGGCGAATGTCATTGGCGCCGAGGTCGGACCGGTCCAGAGCCCACACACGTATTTGGGTGGCGATATCCCACCTGGTTTGTGCCCACTGCTTCCAGAGACCAGGACCGGGCGACTTCGTCGGGGCAATGCCGCTGGGGGCAATGTCGTCGCTGGATTACGGTCGAGACTGGGGCTCGCGCCGCTACCCCGCCGCGATGGGCTACCCGTGCTTTTCGTCCCGCCAGCCGCCGGGTTCGGGATGGTAGCCGTAGGCGGCGGCCCGCACCGTTTCCTCGTCCTCCATCCCGGAGCCGATCGCGCCGCCGACGGTGGCCAACGAGCTGATGATCCAGGCGAGGGTCAGGTAGTCGGTGACGTCGACCGGCCGCTGCAGGCTCTGTTCCAGCACGGATGTGTCGATCAGCAGCGCTGCGGCGAGCACCGTTCCAGCGAAGAGCACCACGTAGGCCACCGCCGTGGCCAGGATGAGGGTCAGGATCGTACCCACGTTGAACAACCGGGCCAGCTCAGCCGATGTCTCCCGATCCGGTTTTTCCCAGAGGTCGTGCGCGACGATCAGCCAGGCCACCAACGCGGTCAGCCCGAGCAGCATGATCACGGCAAGCCGGAGTCCGCCGAGCGCATCTCCCATCTGCCAGATCGTGTCCGTGGCGAGCGCGAAAGCCGCCGTGCCGAACGCGCCAACCAGCAGCTTGGACAGGCCCAGCAGGGCGCGGCCCGGGCGGTTGGCCTTGACCATCCCGGTCAACAGCCGCACCCGGCCCGTCAGCCGGGAGGCTACGTAGCGCAACTCCCCGGCGTCGCCCTCGCCGATCACCCGGCGGATGGCGACAACCCGGCTGGCCAGCTCGGCCGGTGCCCAGCCGGCTGCCGGCACCCGCTCGTCGGAAGCGTCGGTGAGCAGCCGACCTACCAGATCCGGAACGGCCGCGCGGACCGCTTGCAGCTGATCCAGCCCCAGCGCGGGCAGGGACACCATCGCGACTCGACGCCGGGCGGAGGTCTGCGCGACCAGCGGGACCCGCTCGGTGTGCAGGGGCAGGTCGGTCAGGCAGATCGCGACGTCCCACTGGTCGTTGGTTAGACGGCTAGCAACATCGTCGAGCAGAGCCTCAGCGCCCCCGTCGCGGCGCGGCGCCACCTCACCCCAACCTCCCCGAATAGTCCACCGCACGTCCGCGCCCACCCTCTCGGCGAGCCGGCTGGACAGCTCGGCGGTCAGCCGCGCGGCCACCCGGGCCGGGTGGTCCGGCGGGGTCGCCACCAATCCCACGACGATCTCCGGCCGGTGTTGCTCACTGCGAGCCATCGGCGCTCCTCACCGTTAGCCCGGCACAATACCCACATCGACGTTGCCCTTTTCCGAGTGGTGCGTCCTTCCACCGCGAGGCGGCGGTGCCAGCGTCGCGCTAGGAGGGAACGACAACAACCTTGCCGAGTGCCCGTCCCTGGCCGACATGAGCAAGCGCGGTGGAAACCTCGTCGAGCGCGAAGGTGCGGTCGATGTGGATTCTGACATCGCCGGTGACGCAGAGCTCGACGAGGGGCTCGAAGTGGGCCGGACCCTGGTTCACCACGAGCACCCCCATCGAGCGGCCGGTGACCCGGCCAACGGTCCAGCCGACGGTCAGCACCCGCAGCAGCGCCGGCACCGGCCCGCCCACGCACCGATACGTGCCACCGGGGGCCAACGCGCGCCGGTAGGCCCAGACCGACCTACCTGCGACCAGATCCAGGATCAGGTCGTACCGCTGGGCCGTCCGGGTGACGTCGTCTCGGCGGTAGTCGACCACATCGTGCGCGCCCACCGACCGCATGAAGTCCTGCTTGGCCGCGTTGTCGACCCCCGTCACGTGAGCCCCCAGCCGCCTGGCCAGCTGAATGGCGAACGATCCTGACCCTCCGCCGGCGCCGTTGATCAGAACCCGGCTGCCCGCGACCGCCCACTGCGTGCCCCGCAGCGCAATCGCCCCCGCCTGCGGGATGGTCGACGCCTCAGCGAACGTCAGCTGGGCCGGCTTGTGGACGATCGCGGACTCCGACATCAGTGCGTACTCCGCGAAGCCCCCCATCATCGCGCGGTTGTCCCCATACACCTCGTCGCCCGGTCCAAACCGGGAGACCCCTTCCCCGACCTCGTCGACCACGCCGGCGATGTCCGACCCGAGAGTCCGACGAGCCGGGTGACGCAGTCCACCGATGCGGGCGTACCCGGGCGATCCGCGCAGCCCCTCCCAGTCACTGAGGTTGACCGAGGTAGCAGCCACCTTCACTCGCACCTGCCCAGTGGCCGGAGACGGCACCGGGACGTCCACGACACGCAGCACATCGGGCGAGCCGTACCGGTCATAGACGACCGCCTTCACCCGCACGGCCGCCAGGCGGCGCACCTTGCCATGGCGGCAACCTAACAAGGCCGCACGGGGCGACCCAAGCCATCGAACCAGCGGCGCGTCACTCCACCGCCAGTTGGACGCGTCGAAGCGAACGCACATCCCAGTGCCGGTTAGATGCACCCTGTCGAGATCGACTTCGATTCGTTTGGCAGCCCGATTGGTCCATGAGCGAAGGCTCAGGCTCGTTGGCGGTCCGCCGCAGACCCCTGGGCGGCTCACCCCGACTTCGACGCTCGGGTCAGGTTCAGTTCGGCTCGACGGTGCAGGACTGCGGCCTCGCTCGCGTTTCTGGAGCGGGCGGCCGCCTCGGTGAATGCCTTGCTCGCCTGGGGGTGGCGCCCGGCCCGTTCGAGCAGGTCTCCGCGCACACTCGGCACGAGCGGCGAGTCGCCGAGCACACCTGCGTCGAGCTCCTTCAGTACGGCAAGCCCCGCGTTCGGGCCGAACGCCCGCCCGTGGGCGACCGCCCGGTTCACCTCGACGACCGGCCCCGGCGCGGCGGCGGCCAGGACGTCGTAAAGAGCCGCAATCCGGCGCCAGTTCGTGTCCTCGGCACGCTGTGCGCGGGCGTGCTGCGCGGCGATCGAGGCCTGCAGGAAGTACTTCCCGACCGGCGTACCGCGCGCGGCGAGCAGCTCGGCTTGCTGCAGGGCGGCCATCCCGCGCCGGATCAGCAGCTGGTCCCACCGCTTCCGGTCCTGCGCCTCGAGCAGGACCGGTGCGCCGTCCTCATTGAGCCGGGCGGCCATCCGCGAGCCCTGGATCTCCAACAGTGCCTGCAGTCCGAGCACCTCGGGCTCGTCGGGAGCGAGTGCTGCCAGCATGCGCGCGAGCCTCATCGCCTCGCTCGCCAGGTCCGGGCGCATCCAGTCCTCGCCAGCGGTGGCGGTGTAGCCCTCGTTGAAGATCAGGTAGATCACGGCCATGACGTCGTCGAGGCGCCTGGTCCGCTCCGGCCCCGTGGGCAGCTCGAAATCGGCGTGAGCCGCGGACAGTGTCTTCTTGGCGCGCGAGATGCGCTGGCCCATGGTGGATTCGGTGGTCAGGAACCCTCGGGCGATCTCGGCGGTGGTGAGTCCTCCGACCAGACGCAGAGTCAGCGCGGCCCGAGACTCGGCGGTCAGAAGGGGGTGGCAGGACAAGAAGATGAGCCGCAGGACGTCGTCCTCGATGTGGTCGACCTGGCCCTCGAGGTCGGGCATCTCCTCCTCCTCTCCCCCACGGGCGTGCTCGAACTGTGCGATCTTGCGGCGAAGGCTGTCGGCGCGCCGGAAGTGGTCGATACCGCGCCGCTTCGCCGTGGTCATCAGCCACGCGATCGGGTTCTCCGGGACGCCGGCCATGGGCCACTGTTCGAGCGCGGCCACGAGTGCGTCCTGCGCAAGGTCCTCGGCCAGCCCCACATCACGGGTCATCCGGGTCAAAGCGCCGACGAGGCGGGCCGACTCGGCCCGCCACGCGGCGAAGATGGCCTCGCTCGGGTCATCCGCACTGGTCTCTGCCGGCACGATGCCAGCGTAGTGAGTCCCATTCAGTCGCCGGGCGCCTCCGGGCCGGTGGAGATCTGACGCAGCGTCGAGATCACGGTGACCTCGGGCCAGTGCTTCGCGTGCAGCTCAGCGAACTCCCGCTGATCTGCCACAGCCTCCTCGAGGGTGTCGTACTGCATGATGGCCCAGCCGCCGACGACCTCCTTGGCCTCGGCGTACGGTCCGTCGACACGGCTGACCTCGCCTTGACGGACCACGAAGTTCACGGCGTCCTCAGTCCCGTACAGACCGCCGCCGTCGAGGAACACACCCTTGGCGGCCCGTTCGCCCACGTGGGCGTCCATCGCGTCGAACAGCGCCTGCGGCGGCGAGCCGACGCCCTCTTCCATCCGTACGAATCCCATGAAACGCGGCATCTTGATCACTCCTACTGGTTGCTGAGGGAATTGCTTGGCACACCTACGTCGAACGGCCACCACACTCTTCGACATCGACCTTCGAAGTTCCTCAAACTCGACGACATGCTGCATGGCGGCACCGGGCCGAGTAAAGCGCTCTTGACACAAGCCGCAGTGCACCCATGCGCTCATGAGGCCACCGGCTCGCTCGGGCACGTGACCCTTTCCGCCGCGAAGCGGCACAGTCACACCGCCGCCTGTAGGCGTTGCGTTCGGCGGCTTTCAACGATTGATGCGGTGTCTGAGACTCAGCGCGAACCGTTGCCTCACGACGACGACAGCGAACTGAAGCTGTCGCCCAGCCCGGAATTGGCTGCGTCAGGTGAAGCTCAACGACGACTCACAAGCGCAGGGCGGGGCCTCGCGCAGGCACGGACGCGTTCGAGCTGCTAGTCACGGCGCGCTGCACCACGGCGGCTGAGGCGGCCTCTCACATGTCGAGATTCCTTCAGAAGGCATGTCCACCTTTTGGGGGGTCAGTGCTTACGGGGCCATCAAGCACCCCAACGGAAGAAGCAGGCCATGCAAAACAAGGAGGACAGGACGTCCCTGCGAAGGCTGAACCGTATGACGACGCCCGCGCAGGACCTCGAGCTCCTGCCGTTGCTGGGCGTCGACGAGGTGGCGCAGCTGCTGGGCATCCCTAAGGCGACGCTGTACCGGTGGCACTCACTGTCGACGGCAGACGTCCCACATGGGCCTCGAACGTTCAGGGTCGGGAGGTACCTTCGGTACACACTCGAAGACGTACGTGCGTACATTTTGCAGTGCAAGCTCAACAGCGCCTGACAAGGTCCCGAGCGGCTCGCTGCCGGTACTCGTCCCTTCGGGCCCAAGCGCACAGAGCAGTAGCCCTGTCGGTGCGCGCTCATCGAAGGTGGTGTGTCTATGGCGACTGTCCGAACCCGGATCGGCCGTGATGGCAAGCCCCACTATGACGTCAGATTTCGGGACCCCAACGGGGTTCAAAGGAAGCGATCCTTCGGCCGCAAGCGCGACGCGATGGACTACGCCGCGTCCGTGGAGACCGACAAGCTGCGCGGGGCCTACGTCGACCGCAATGCGGGACGGGAAACGTTCCGCACCTTCGCGGACCGCTGGCTCGCCGCTCAGCTCTTCGCACCGTCGACAAGGTCGAGAGTCGCCTCGGATCTGAGGAATCACATCTATCCGGTTCTGGGCGACAGGCCATTGGCGTCGATCCGGCCGAGCACGGTCCAGGCGTGGGCCCGGTCGCTGTCTCATCTGGCGCCGAACACGCAGCACCAGATCTTCGGATACGTGGGGACGATCCTGGGCGCCGCGGTCGACGACCAGCTCGTGGCTCGCAACGCGGCCCGGACGCCGTCGGTGCGCCGTCCCCGCAAGGACCGATCCAAGGTCAAGCCATGGCCGCGCGACCGCATCCCCGCCATGGCGCAGGCCCTTCCGGACCGCTATTCAGTGGTGGTCTCGATCGGGGCCGGACTTGGCTTGCGCCAAGGCGAGATCTTCGGTCTCGCCGTGGAGGACATCGACTTCCTCCGACGTGAGGTGATCGTGAGACGCCAAGTCCAGATCGTTGGCGCGAAGCAGGTGTTCGCGCCTCCCAAATACGGCAAGGAACGCAGCATCCCACTAGCACCCAACGTCGCGGATGCACTGGCCGCGCACATGGTCCGATTCCCAGCCCACTCGTGCACCCTGCCGTGGGTCGAGCCGCATGGGCGACTCGTGACAGCTGGTCTGATCTGCTACTCACGAGAACGGAAGCCGATCAACCGCAACTACTTCAACACCGTTTGGCGCAAGGCCCTGGTCAGCGTCGGTGTCGAACCCACGCGGCAGGACGGGTGTCATGCCTTGCGTCACTTCTTCGCCTCAGTGCTGCTCGACGCGGGCGAGTCGATCAAGGTCGTCTCGGAGTACCTTGGCCACAGCGACCCCGGCTTCACCCTGAGGACCTACACGCACGTGATGCCGGACACCCGGGCTCGTTCGCTCACCGCCATCGATGCGGTCTTCGCTGCGGAGAGTGCCATAAATGTGCCATCGGGCCGGAGGGCCTGAGCATCACCGCAGGTCACAGGCGCAAAACAGTCCGGTTGAGGCTGTACTTCGACATCTAACCCGTCGGCCTTGCGGCCCTGACTGGAATCCGCCACAGCTCCATGTGGCAGATCTTCCGGTTATCGGGCCGATGGGACGTCCGCCCCCATCCGTGGTCGCTCCGGCGTCGGCACGACGATCCAGCCGGTCGACGGGGTCGGCTCGGGGGTTGCGTCAGCTCGCCCGCTTCGGCACGGTGGAGGAGGGAACGTCCACCTCTCGGGGGTCTACGAGAGGAGTCTCGACGTGTCGACGGACACGCCCCTGCTGACCGACGACGCCTTACTCACGGAGCTCCGCGACGAGTGCGCGCGCTGGGTCACCCGTGACGAGCTCGAGGGAGGATTCGCGCGCCTATTCGTGCTCCGGGACGAGGCCCGCGCCCGCGGTCTGCCCGTCCCGGCCTCGTGCCCTCAGCACGATCCCGAGAGCTAGCGCCGCTCGAATGCGCCGACGGGGGCGCCAGTCATGCGACCGACGCCCCGCGCGAGTGCTGAAGCGTGGTCAGAACCCGCCAAAGTCACCGCCTCCACCGAAGTCGCCGCCACCGAAGTCGCCACCACCCCAGCCGGCGTCCCCACCGGTGTCGTAACCGCCGGCGTCGTAGCTGCCAGCGTCCGTAGCGCCCGCGTCACCCGTGCCACCGTCGCCGGCTCCGGCGTCACCACCGGATGCATCGCCGCCCGTGTCACCAGACGCGTCACCCGAACCGTCACCGCCAGCGGCGAAGTCCTGCTGCTCCGGTGACCCCTCGAAGCCGCCGAGCATCGCGTCGGCCACCGCCGTGCCGATGACGACACCGGCGATGGTGCCGAGCAGCGAGCCGCCGAGGGCGCCCATCATGCCGCCGCCCATGCCCCCGCCCATGCCGTAGCCGCGGCCACCGAAGGTGCGCTGCAGGTAACCCGGCTGCTGCATCTCCGCCCGGGTCGCCGCGCGCGCCATCTGGCGTGGGTCGTCGGACTGGGGCCGCTCGGAGGAGGGCAGCGTCTGGGTCATCTCCTGGAGGATCTGCTGGCGCTGCGGCGGCGTCAGCTGCGCGAACGCCTGAGCGTGCGCCTCCTCGATCTGCTCCGGCGGTGCGGTGCGCAGGAGGTACCGGTACCGGGCGATGGCCGCGCGGTCCTCCGAGGTGGCGCCGGTTGTCGAGTCCTGCGGACCGCGGCCGTAGCCCTGCTGGTAGTCCTGTTGATAGCCCTGCCGCGGGTAACCCTGCTGGTACTGCTGAGGCTGCGGGGTCTCCCGGCCCAGCAGCTTGTCGAGGAATCCCATGTCCACTCCTTCTTGAAGGCCCTGAAATCAGTCGAGGTCGGCGGTGGCGTGGTCGTGGCCCTCTCTGTCCAACGACCCGTATGGAGATCGGTTCCCTGAAAGCAGCCTGGGAAACCACCAGCGCCGC
>JBKPKI010000090.1:0-1150 GCA_046731055.1 Actinomycetota bacterium
GGGCCTGGGGCGTGCCGGGGGTCCGACTCGCCACGACACAGAGCATCAGGCTGGTCGCGAGGAGGCCGACCGCGTAGGCGACAACCGTCCGGCCGAGCGTCCCGAACCAGCTCAGCCCGTCGTCGATGTCGGTGTGACCCCACGTCAGGCCGACGCACACGCATACCGATACGGCCAGGACCACGGCGGCCACCAGGAGCAGTTCGGCCGCCGACCCTTCCCGAGCCCGCTCCTGCACCCTCCTATGGTGCGCGCCGGGCGCCCCGTCGGTCAGGTGGATGGCCGAAGGCGGCCCAGGTCGCCTCCTCAGCGGCTTGTCACTAGCTCTTGGGGCGTCGGCCCCAGACCTGATGAATCCGCGCTTGGTGGAACCGGCAGTCGGGATCCTGCGCGGCGGCGGCCACGCCGGCTCTCATGGCGTCGATCTCCTCGCCGGTCGCCGCTTTGGTTTCGATCATCGACTGGCGCATCAAGTCGACCAGCGTTACCAGCGACTCCTTCTCCTCGACCGACCGCATCACGTTGACCGTCGAGGTGGCGTGAACATCCGTCAGGCCGGCGATCTGGAACAGGGCGGGCAGCCGAGGCCCGATGGCCGGGTCACCAGCGTGAGCCCGCACGGCCGCACCGTAGATCCGGCGGAGGTCGTCAAGGGCCGGGGTCGCGGGTTCCGAGCGCAGCGAGTCGGTGAAGAGGTCCTCGACGACGACCACCCCGCCTTCGACGACCGCGGCGGCCATTCCCCGCAACGCGAGCACGGGCTCCGCCAGGTAGCTGAGCACCAGCCTCGCGTACGCCAGGTCGAACCGGTCCTGGAAGGGCAACGCATACACGTCCGCTGCTTGGAACCGGACATTGCCGAGTCCAGCCTGGTCGGCCGCGTCCGACGCTTGGGCCACCATGTAGTCGCTGAGGTCCGCCCCGACGACGGAACCGTCAGGGCCGACCCGGCGGGCGAGGTCAAGGCTTACCTGCCCGCCACCGCAGCCGACGTCAAGACACGACCATCCGGACGTCAACCCTGCATCGGCAAGGAGCCTCGACGTGGCGTCGGACATCACCTGAGCCTGGACCGCCAGGCGATTGGCCTCGGCCGCCTCGCCGTGGATGGTGTACTCGCCCCTCGTCGACAGCGGCTCGGCGGTCATGC
>JBKPKI010000091.1:0-10875 GCA_046731055.1 Actinomycetota bacterium
GGTCTGGGAGTTCTCCCTCGGCGTCGACCTGATCGTCAAAGGCTTCAAACCCTCCCCCATCACCGCCGACATGGTGGCAGCCGCTACGCCCCCCGCAGCCACGTAACCCCAGCGCACTTCGGTCGCCCCATCGTGCGGGGCGACCGAGGCCGCTGGCGACACCCAAGACCGTCGCTGCTCCCGACACCGGGCCGGGCTTGTGAGCGCTGCTCTCTGATTCTGCCCGGCCTTCAGGAGGAAACCATGACCATCACTCCGAACCGTTACATCGCCCCGACCGCATGGGGCGACATCGCCTTCATGAAGACCGTCCGATGGCTCACTGAACGCGGCATCAGCCTGCTCGGATCGCGAGTCCTCACCGTCCGCGGGCGCACGACGGGCACCCCGCGCAGCGTCCCCGTCAACCTGCTCAAGCTGGACGGCGAGCGCTACCTCGTCGCCCCCCGCGGCAACACCCAATGGGTTCGCAACGTCCGCGCGGCGGGCGAGGCCGAGCTGCGGGTAGGCCGCCGGGTCGAGCGGGTGCAGCTCGTCGAGGTCCCTGTCGAGGAGCGGGTCCCCGTGATGCGCGTCTACCTTCAGCGGTGGGGCTGGGAGGTCGGCCGGTTCGTCGAGGGCCTGACCAAGCGGTCCTCTGACGCCGAGCTGGCCGCCGCAGCACCAGGCATGCCCGCGTTCCGAGTGGAGCCCGCCGACACCACCAACGTCTGACGACAAGTCCTCCGTCGGCGCCGTTCGCGCCACCCACCGCCTGAAGCAACCCAAGCCGAGCCAGCTCCCCCGCGCTACGGTCACGGCAGTGCTGAGCCTGGCACTTCTCACGGAAGTGCTTCGTAGGCCAGCATTCTCGAGTCCCACACTGCCTGGTCGGGCTCCTGCTCGAGGGCGTAGTACCGCTCCACAGCTGGGCGAGGTCCCGACCGGAGACCTAGACGTAGACGTCCTAGATGGCCGGCGTCAAGGCGAAGTCGGTGCTGTGAGGCCACCGTTGGCGCGGCGACGAGCAGCCCACAGATTGGCAGACTCATCTTGCCGGTGAAGACCATCTGTGCCCCGTTGCCTGGCCGGTTTGGGCAGGCTCTCGTGGATCTTCTCGATGGTGACGAAGCAGTCCGCGATGTCGGTGACCGGGACAGCACCAACGTCGACGGGGTCGTCTCGTCGGTCCAGGCCGCCACGGGAGCCCACGGCTTGCCCTCGATCCGGGTGGGACCCAGGTTCGCAGGTCAGCGAGGTGTCTCCGTACAGGTTGACCGCCCCCCGTAGGCCGGGGTGACCTGGGTCGTCCAGCTGTGCAGCGCGGTCACGGTCGCACCTGCTTCCGCTGGGGCTCCCATGGGCTCGGGGGGGCTCATCGGTCGGCAGCGATACCCATCAATGCTCGCTGACCGGCGGGCTCCGCCGACGCATCCTCGGTGCGAGCGCCAGGTGGAGGCTGCGATCGGACCGCCGTGCGCGGACAGCACGGCGCAGATGGGCTCGATGCCGTGACGACCTCGGTAGCGGTCGATGTACGCGACGATCACTTGAGTCGGCGGTCGAGCTCCGCCTGAGCGAAAACGCGCTCGCGGTGCGCAGGATCTCATGAGCACGGCGTAGCTCCGCATTCTCCCGCCGCAGCGCCCGTACCTCTCCGACTCGACCACCCGCGAAGGCGCCGGCGAGCGCACACCCTCGGACCGCTCGGCGTCCTCCACCCAGTTCCGCAGCGTCGCCGGGTTCAAATCCAACAGCACGCCCACCTGAAGGCGCGCCGCCAGCTTGGAGTCATCGTGCTGCTGCAGACGCTCCCGGTACAGGCGCACCGCCCGCTGCCGAAACTCCTGGTCATACTTCCTCGCTGCTGACATGAGAGCACCCTCCGGGAGACCCAGGGTGGTTCAGAAGCTGGGCGAGCTGCGGGCGGCCGGGGGCTCGCCGAGGTGGAATTCGCCGCGCAGAAAGCCAAGATCCTTGCCCAGTATTTGCGCTGGCCAAGCGCGGCCCACCTGAAGCGGAGACGAGGTCTCGGCGGGTAGGCCTCGGCGGGCCGCGACGGCAAGGGGACCGGCCACGAGCTCGTCGGGTATCTGAACGGATCGCTGGACCTCTGGCGTCCAGCGGGGCTCCTGTCAATGCGCCGGCAGCACGACCTTCAAGAGAATGATCACGACGCCGATGGCCATGTTGAGGATGGCTCGGCGAACCCGCTGGGTTCTGGTCAGGTCCGCCTCCCGCAGAGCGACCGCGCCGTAGAACTGCTGTTCGGCGATGGCGACCAGACACGCTACCCAGGCGCCGTCGGTGGGCGTGTCACCAGGCAGCAGCTTCGCCACGATCACCGCGATCGCCGGCGGTATCGAGGTCGCCATCAGCGGCCACTCGTGGAGCAGCCCGCGCCTGACGACTCCCGCACCCCAGCCGTGCACCGATGCCGCCACCTGAGCGTAGACATGCGCTACCCAGAAGACGAACCCGGTCACGATGAGTACTGCCGCCAGGGCGGTGCCCTCCTGCCCACTGGCCCCCACGGCGATACTGGCCGCAAGGACCGACCCGTAGATGGCGGCCGACAGGTTGCTCGGCGACCGGAATGACCACGCGGACCCGGTGTTGGCCCCGCCGTCTGGGGGCCGTTCGCTCACCCTCGGACTCTACTGACTCCAGTCAGAAATCGATGAGGAGGTTCGTCGTCCACGGCACTCGCCTCGTCCCCGTGGGGTGACGCGCCGCACGGCCTCATCTACCCAACCTCCCTGTTTGCAGGCCGAATCGAAGTTCATCGCGGCCAGGGTCGCAACGTGCCGATTGGTGCCAGCGCCTGCGTAGGCGTCCGCGTGCCGCGTGTTGGTTTCGTCCGCGGAAGGCCGTTTGATCCGGGCATTGCCGCCGCGTTTCAATCCCCATCCCTTGCCGCAAATGCTTAACACCGAGAAGCCGCCGGCGTGATTCCCCGTCCGGCACCTGCACGAACGTGCTCCTCGAGCGGACGGCAACGCCGAGCCGGCCCGTGGGTCCGACCCTGACCGGTAGGCGCGGTCCCAGGCCCACGCTGGCCGCTCGGAGGTCCCGTTGCAGGTCACGACGATGACAAACGGAGCCTTGACCCCGCGTGGACGACATTCCTTGAGCCCTTAACCTTGTCCAGAGTGCAAGCGCCTGCGCTGGCTCATCGCAGCAATCGCCGCACGGGTGAGGCGCAGCGTGCGCACCTGTTCGTGCGCACTTTCCGTCACCAGGCGGACATGGAGACACCTCGCACACCTGACACCCTCGCGGCGCGAGACGGCGTTCATGCAGGTCAGCCGCCACATTCTGCGGCAGGAGACAGAGCCGGCGAGGGGACTCGAACCCCTAACCACTTGTTTACAAGACAAGTGCGCTGCCAGTTGCGCCACGCCGGCCGTAAACCGGGCGCAAGCCTACTTGGCGCGCAGATGCCAAACGGCCCCGAGGCGATTCGCCTCGGGGCCGTTCTTGGTCGACGACGTCAGGTCGTCGGCGGTATCACATCACGCAGGCAGGCGCAGAACCTGGCCCACGTAGATGAGGTTCGGGTTCTTCACGATGGAGGTGTTGGCCCGGTAGAGCGCCTGCCACCCACCCTTGACCCCGAGCTTGGCGGCCAGCTCGCTGAGCGTGTCGCCCGCCTTGACGGTGAGGGTCTTGCCGGAGACGGCCGGAGCGGTGTTCGCCGACTTGGTCGTCTTCGTCGTCGCCTTCGTGGGCGTCTTCGGAGTCGTCGCCTTCTTGGTGGTCGTCGTCGCCTTGGGCGCCGATCGAGTGGTCGACCGCGACGTCGTCGTGGCCGGAGCCGAGCCGGCGCCGCCGGCGCCGTTGGCACGCGTCAGCCCAGCACGCTGCGAACACACCGGCCAGGCGCCCGGGCCCTGGCCGGCAAGGACCTTCTGGGCGATGGCGATCTGCTGCTCGCGGCTCGCCTGGTTGGCGTATGCGGCGTAGGCGCTTCCGCCGTAGGCGCGCCACGTCTGTGCGGTGAACTGCAAGCCACCGTAGAAGCCGTTTCCGGTGTTGATCGACCAGTTTCCGCCGCTCTCGCACTGGGCGACGGAGTCCCAGACCGATGCGGCCTTGGCCTCGTTGGCGGTGGCGATGCCACCGGCGATGGTCGCCGCGCTGGCGACGCCGATACCGGCGAACCGAGCCTTGAGTGAGCGCCGTTTTCGGGCAGCGTGCTTTGCGAGGTAATGCACGGGTGGTTCAGTCCTCTCCTGACGTGCGCATACGGGGTTAGCTGTCGGGATCGGGCTGTCAGGTGCCCTGCCGGACTCAGCCGGCTCTCACCCCAGAGGCCGCATCAGACGTCGGCCTTGCCTTGGGTCCCCCATCCTCGTCATGGCCCCGGACGGTCCGGGGGAGGTGCTCGCCTGACGAGGCTCAGCGCAGCGAGCACGCACCGAATTGGGTGTATTCACCTGTTCGTCGCCCGTCCGAGAACTGGTTCGCTCGACGAGAACGACGCCTTGACGGTAAGCCATCCGCTGGCAATTGCCAAGACGAACCGAGATCTTTCCGTGATCTTTCCGTGTCCTGTGCGTGATCTACCGGAAGGTTGGCCTCGCTCAGGTTGGCCAAGGGAAGGGCCACCAGGTCAGCTGACCGTGCCGCACGAGGGCCACCACGACGAGGGCGGCCGTGACCACCAGCAGCGCTGCCACCAAGACTTTCGTGACTGTCTCTCCGCGGGCCACCCCCCGCACCAACGATCGGGAGCCACGGCGCAACGAGGCCCCGCCCGGACCCCACCAGGCGAGGAGGATCCCGGCCGCGAACCCCACGGCTGCCGCCGGCGCGAGCGCCGGACCGATGGTCGTGGTGGTCAAGGCCGAGAGGCCGAGTGCGCTGCAGAACGCCGCGGACACCGCGACGACGACGGGCACGACCAGGCCGGCGACCGTGGCCCCCGCCGCGACGACGAGGTGCCAGGGGCTTAGGGCCACCGCCATCGGGACGTCGGCCCGCCTGGGGCCCTTCCGGTAGCGGCGCAGGATGAGCGCCGTCACCGACCGGTCGCTGAACCGCGCCAGCCAGCACCAGAGCACCGCCAGGAGCAGCGCGATGCCGGGCCACGTGGCCGCTGTGGCCGTGAAGGCAGTGGCGAGGGCCAGCAGGGTGCCGGCCCGGTTCGCACGGTTGATCCGCGGGTCCGGCTCGTCGGGATCGGCCTCCCAGGCCGCCTCCCAGTCGGATTGGTCGGGATCGTCGCCCTCTTCCCAGGGGATGAGGTCGTCGTCGTCGGTGGGCAGAGGCGACGTCGACCCCGGTCGACGGGGCGCAGGAGCCAGCCCGTATGCGTCGGGACCGGTCTCGGGCGCGGGCCAGGGCTGGCTCGCTCTCGGGTAATCGTCCTGGTCCCACGCGTTGGCCGGAGCCGCGGCCGGGCCTCCCGACGCATACCGCTCGAGCGCGGCGACAACCGCTCCGGTGGGCGGACGCAGGGCCGGGTCCGGGGAGAGGGCGGCGGCGAGCAGCGGGCTGAGGCGGCCGTTCACTCCCGTGAGGTCGGCCTCGCCCCGGTTGACCCGGCCGAGGACGACGTCCATCGGTCCGCGACCGAACGGCGGCTGGCCGGACGCGGCGAAGGCGAGCGTTGCCGCCCACCCCCACCAGTCGGTCGCCTGGGTGACCGGAGAACCGCCGATGACCTCGGGCGACAGGTAGCCGGGCGTTCCCATGACGAGGCCGCTGCTGGTGAGCCGCACGTCGTCGGCGATGTGGGCGATCCCGAAGTCGATGACCACCGGTTCGCCGTCCTCGAGGAGGACGTTGCCGGGCTTCAGGTCCCGGTGCACGACGCCGACGGCGTGAATAGCCTCGAGCGCCTCGACCAGGCCGCGACCCAGCAGCACGAGTTGGTCGGGGCTGAGCGGGCCTTCGTCGGTGACGACGTCGTCGAGCGACGGCCCGGCCACAAAGCGGGTCACGAGGTACGGGCGGTCCCCAGCGATGTCGGAGTCGATGACGGCAGCCACCCGGTCGCTGCGAATGCGGGTCAGCGTGTCGACCTCACGCTCGAGCCGCCAGCGCGCTTCCGGGTCGTATGCGACGTGCGGGCGCAGGACCTTGATGGCGACCGCCCGCCCGTGAGCGTCCAGGCCGAGGTGCACCACACCCATGCCGCCCTCGCCGAGGCGCGACACCAGCCGGTACGGCCCGAGGCGGTCTACCCCGGGCGCGACCGTGTCACCCGCACGCTCGCGGGTGGGCCCGTGGTCGAGCGCCATGCCCACCACGGTAAGCCGTGGTTCGTCCTAGCAGCGACCGCTCACTGCTGGATGTACCCAACGAGTTGGTCACGTTCCGACTGGAGCGTGTCGATCCGCAGCTTGACAACGTCGCCGATGCTGACGATCGAGTGCAGCGCACCATCCACCACGACCGGCATGTGGCGGATCCGCTTCTCGGTCATCGTGCGCGCGATGCCCTCGAGATCGTCGTCCTTGCCGGCCGTGGTGACCTCGCTGGTCATGATGGCGCTGACCGGGCCGGACATCACCTCCGCTCCGGCGCGGTGCAGATGGCGCACGACGTCTCGTTCACTGACGATGCCCGCGACGTCGTGGCCGTCCGTGCTGACGACGACGGCGCCGATGCCGCGCTCGTTCAGGACCTCGAGGAGGTGTGCGACCGTGTCGTCCGGGCGAATGGTGACGACACCCTCGCCCTTGTTGCGCAACACGTCCGAGATCTTCATGACAGGACGGTAGTGCAGCGGCGCGACCCCGCGCCAGACACCGGAACGGCCCTCGGACACCCGGCCTGGCCACGGGCCGGGGAGCCGGCCGGGAACCGAGCGCCTACCCTTGAGGCATCCGATGACCAGGAGTCCTCACCCGATGACCGCGACGCCACGCCGCCACGATCTCGTCATCGCGGCGAACCGGCTTCCCGTGGACCGGATCAGCTCTCCCGACGGCTCGATCAGCTGGGGGCGGTCGCCCGGCGGCCTGGTGACGGCCATGGACTCGGTCATGCGCGACCGGGACGGCGCCTGGGTGGGTTGGGACGGCGAGGCCGGCCGTCCGCCGGCGCCGTTCACCAACGACCGGATCTTCCTGCGGCCCGTGGGACTGTCCCGGGACGAGATCGAGGACTTCTACGAAGGCTTCAGCAACGACACGTTGTGGCCGATCTACCACGACGTCATCGTCCAGCCGTCGTTCCATCGGGACTGGTGGCGCGCCTACGTCGAGGTCAACCAGCGGTTCGCCGACGCGGTCGCCGAGGTCGCCGGTCCCCACGGCACGGTATGGGTGCAGGACTACCAGCTGCAGCTGGTTCCCCAGATGGTGCGCGAGCAGCGACCTGACCTGCGGATCGGCTGGTTCAACCACATCCCGTTCCCGGCAGTGGAGCTGTTCGCCCAGATTCCGTGGCGACGCGCGATCCTCGAGGGGCTGCTCGGCGCCGACTTCCTCGGTTTCCAGCGGGTGGCCGACGCCCAGAACTTCATCCGCGCCTGCCGCCGGTTGCTCCAGGTGACGACCCGTAAGGACACCGTCACCCGCACGTTGAGGGACGGTTCCACGCATACAACACGCGCGAGCGCGATCCCAATCTCCATCGACTTCACCGCCCTCGAGGCCCTCGCCAGGACGCCGGCCGTCATGGACCGCGCCCGTGAGCTGCGCCATCAGCTGGGCAACCCCCGCGTCCTCATGCTCGGTGTCGACCGTCTGGACTACACGAAGGGAATCCAGCACCGGCTCAAGGCGTACGAAGAACTGTTGCAGGACAAGGCGATCAGCGTGCCCGACGTGACGTTCGTGCAGGTCGCGACCCCGAGTCGAGAACGGGTCGACGCCTATCGCGAGCTGCGGCAACAGGTCGAGACGACCGTGGGCCGCATCAACGGCGAGTTCGGCTCCCTCGAGGCATCGGCGGTGCACTACCTCTACCACTCGTACCCGCAGGAGGAGATGGCGGCGCTCTTCCAGGCCGCCGACGTCATGCTCGTCACGCCGCTGCGCGACGGGATGAACCTGGTGGCCAAGGAGTACGTCACCTGCCGGCACGACCTCGGCGGGGCACTCGTCCTCTCCGAGTTCACCGGGGCCTACCACGAGCTGCACCAGGCCTTCGTCTGCAACCCGCACGACATCGAAGGCCTGAAGCACACGATTCTCCGGGCGATCAACACGCCGGCCCACGAGAAGGCGCGGATCATGAAAGCGCTGCGGCGACGGGTGGCCGACCACGACGTCGGGCGCTGGGCGACCCGGTTCCTCGCGGCGCTCGCCGTCGCCCCGCACCATCCGGAGGCCCTACGACCGAGCCAGCGGGATACCGCCGCCGCCACTCAGCCATGACCCTGGACCCCAACCAGCCGCCGGGTTCTCACGCGGGGGACCGCTCGGGTGAGGAGGATCTGGAAAGGTCGGCCACGGAGCTGCGCGCGGCGTTGGAACAGGCCGCCAAGGCGCCGACGCTGCTCGTTGCCAGCGACTTCGACGGAGCGCTGGCCGAGTTCACCGTGGATCCCGACGACTCGGCGCCCGCTCCGGGGGCCATGGCCACCCTCCGGGCGCTCGCCGCGCTGCCCGGAACCCACGTGGCCGTGGCCTCCGGCCGCGACATCCGGACGCTGCGAGAGGTCACCGGTGTCGGGTCGGCCGAGTCGATCACCCTTATCGGCAGTCACGGCGCCGAGGCCACCCGACCGAACGTGGCGGCGGAGGGTCGGCTCGACGAGCAGCAGCGCGCGCTGCTGGACGACCTGACCGCCCAGGTCGCCGAGCTGATCGACCGGCATCCCGGCGCCCGGCTCGAGCGCAAGCGGGCCGCGGTCGCCGTCCACACCCGGGGGCTCCCGCGGGCGGACGCCGACGCCGCCCTGCGCGAGGCGGTTGCCCTCGGGGAAGGTCGGCGGGACGTTCGTATGCTGCGGGGCAAGTCCGTCATCGAGCTGTCGGTATCCCATGCCGACAAGGGCAGCGCGATCGCGGCGCTGGGGCGGGAGATCGGCAGCGACGCGATCTTCTACACCGGCGACGACGTGACCGACGAGGACGCGTTCAAGACCCTGGACGCCCAGGAGGGTGACGTGCCGGTCAAGGTCGGCAGCGGCGCGACGCACGCCGCATACCGGGTCGGGTCAGTGGCCGACGTGGTAGAGACGCTGGAGCAGCTCCGGGAACTGCGCGAACAGGCGACCAGCGAGTCCTGACCCAGCCGGCCAGCGCCCCTCCCGTTCCACGCAGCCGAAGCCTGTCCGGCACAGGTCACGCCGAGCGGCGTCGTGCTGAATCGATCGTCCTTTCGACCTTGCGGCGCAGCAGAACGAGGTTGTCGAGCTCCGACCAGATGACCCTGCCCATTCCGTAGTCGAGCTCGCGGATGTTGTCCTCTCGAATCTTCTCCGCGACGACGATGTCAGCCGGCGTCACGTGAGTGGACAGCGGGTCCCTCCGGCCGTACTTGACGAAGCCGTCGAACTCGAACGCCACGCCGTAGTCGTCCAGCATGAAGTCCACGATGGCGAGGAACGATCCGTCCTCGATCACGAACTGCGGCGTCACCGCGTATCCCATGAGTCGAAACGCGTGCCGAAGACGGGTCTCGCCCGGAGACTCCGCCCGGCCGTCCGCCAATGATGCGATCCGCGCCGCCGCCGAGCCGGGGCCGACCCTCCGGGTGGCCGCGGCCTCGAGGTCCTCCTGGGTGATGAGATGCCGATGAAGTGCCGCGTCGGCTGCGATGAGCGCCGCCATGGACCCGTTGATGCAGCCGACACCCATGCAGGCGTCGGCCACGCCAATCACACCGTCGGCCATCTCCGCTCCGATAACCGACTGGTGAACCGTCAGACCGCGGCGGCGCCGCGACTGCCGAGACGCGACTCGGGTGACGTGCACCTGCCTCAAGTCGGCGGCGAAGGTCGGCAGACCGTGCAGGACCAGTCCGCTGTGGTGGCTGGCGACGACCCGGCCGTCGAAGGCACGGAGAGCCGCCCAGGTCTGAGCCGCATGGCGCCGCCGCCGCAGCTCCCAGGGCAGCTCCTGGGCTTCTCCGAGCACCCGCGGCAGGCAGTACCACCCGTGGCCGAGCTGCACCAGGGCCTCGCCCTTGACCAATCGGGTCAGGTCGCGCGAGGACAGGCCTGCCCGCCGCGCGTCGGCGGCACTGAGAAGTCCATGACTGTCCGCGACGCTCTGCCACTCGTCCATCCGGCGACACTGGCGTTTCCTGCGCCAGCGCGCGAGGGACGGCCTCGCGGCTGTGGACGTCGGGACTAGATGCGCGGAGCATGTGCAAACCCCAGCGACGGGATTGCGCTGACTATCGGCGCATGGCGCTCACGGAATCTCGTGAGCGCAATGTTGTTCAGGTCAGCGGGAGCGGCACGCCCCCGTGGAACCGCGGACAACCAGCTCGGGCCGGAACACGTACTCGGTACGCGACACCGGCAGCCCCGCGATCTCGTCGACGAGGGCCTGCACGGCGCACTCCCCCATCGCCAGCACCCGTTGCCGGATTGTCGTCAGCGGCGGATCGGTGAAGGCGATGAGCGTCGAGTCGTCGTAGCCGATGACCGAGATGTCGTCCGGCACGCGCATTCCCACCGCGCGCACGCCGCGAACCGCCCCCAGCGCCATCAGGTCGGAGCCGCACACGATCGCCGTGCAGCCCTTCTCGACCAGCCGCTGGGCCGCGGCTTGACCGCCCTCGACGGTGTACATCTCCGTCTCGACGAGGTCGTCCACGGCCGCCTCCCCGAGCAAAGTCTTCATGAACCGGTGAAACCCGGCGATCTTGCGCTGCGACGGGACGTACCGCTGCGGACCCACGGCCAGCCCGATTCGCTGGTGCCCCAGGTGAACCAGATGATTCAACGACAGTTCCATCGACGCCTCGTCGTCGTTGGACACGAAC
>JBKPKI010000092.1:0-3353 GCA_046731055.1 Actinomycetota bacterium
CTCGCCCAGCTCTTCGACCAGGCGGCGGCCATCCGCACCGAGGAGGTCCTCGACCATCACCCGCTGGTCGCGGATCTCGTCCATGGCAACCCCGAGTGCCGGCGCGGCGTGCCCCGGACGGAACCGGATCCCGACCGGTTCAGGTCCGTCGAACGGGCGGAACGTCCAGCCCTCGACCTCCGGACCGCAGACCTGCACGCTGCCGTCCGGCAGCCACACGACGTCGACGCAGGCATCGGGGACGAGGTCGTGAGGGACGTCGGTGTCCACCACCCACGCGAGCGAGAGCCGGTCGCTCATATCGTCCGCCACGGCGACCGCGCGGAACCAGGGCCGTGCCTCGTCGCGGTCGTCCGTCACGGCACCGTTCTACAGAAGAGACCGGCGGGCCCGCACCTTCGCGAAGGTGGTCGGTTGTCGGCCCGCCGGCCTCGTGCCCCTGTCGTGACGTCGCCCCCTGCGACGCAGGGCATCCGCCCGGGCCCCGATCCGTGCGGACGTCAGGGAAGAGTCGGGACGCTGGACGCCTGATACGTGCAGGCGAAATCATGTCCTCGTCAAAGTCGGAGCCCCTCAGATGCGCCGGCGACTCGATGTGACCTACACGACGTCGCCGTGATGTATCAGGAGCGCCGCTGCTGACTCCGTGCGCCTGATACGTGAAAGCCCCACCTCGACGACGTCCGACTCGGAGAGAAGCGACACCATGGCCTACCCGCAGCATCCCGTCGAACGAGGTCCCGTTCCTCGCGTCTCCCGCTCCAGCCTCCAGCGCTATCGAGGCGCCATCCTCGACCCGGACTCCTCGTCCGGCGCGGGTCGACCACTGCAGCCGACGGCGTTCGTCCACGACCAAATCCTCGTCCAGGGTTCTGGGGACGGCCCCGCGGTCGACGCCCTTCTCGAAGCGGCTCGGGCGACGGGTCACGACGTCGGCATCTCGCCCTCCGCGGAACGCAAGCGGGACGCATACGTCCAGGAGCTGAGCGGCGCCGCCCTGGAACAGATGACGAAGCGCTGGGTGACGCGAGTCCGTCTGGCGCCCAGGTCCACGAGCTCGGCCAGCCTGGCCGACGCATACGGCACGATCCGCAAGTACCGCCAGCTGGCCGGTGACGACGACACGCTCAAGGTGGGGCTCAACCACCTGGTGACCCTGGCGGGCGTCGGGTTACAGGGGGTCCCCTACATCGACGGCCCCAGCCTCATCGGGTCGCCGTACATCGACGGACCAGCCTTCGGGGTCCCGTACATCGACGGACCAGCCTTCGGTGTCCCGTACATCGACGGGCCGTCGGTCGCCGGTCGCATCCCGGTGACCTGGCTGGGACGCCCTCCGATGCCGCAGCGCACCCAGGGCGACGGTCGACGGCCGGTCGTTGCGATCCTCGACACCGGCCTCGGCCGACATGGCTGGCTGGGGTCACGCCACGCGACCCTCGGCGCCGCGGTGAACGGGCAACCGATCGGCGTCGGCGACGACGTGCCCGACGCCGAGGTGACCGGCATCGTCCTGCAGCCGCAGCTCGGCCTGCTCGACCGGGAGTCCGGCCACGGCACGTTCATCGCCGGGATCATCCGGCAGACCTCCCCCGACGCTAAGGTCCTGGCCATCCGGGTCATGCCCAGCGACGGTGTCGTCGAGGAGCACCAGCTCGTCATCGCGCTCAACAAGCTGTTGGTGCGGCAGGCCCAAGCCCAAGCGAACGGCTCGCTCGACGACATCATCGACGTCCTCTCGCTCTCGCTCGGGTACTACCACGAGGACCCCGACGACGTGAGGTACAGCAGCGTTCTCGCCGGAACCCTGCGCTCGTTCGCCGCGCTGGGGGTCGCCGTGGTCGCGGCCGCGGGCAACGACCACACGACGACCCCCTTCTTCCCCGCGGGCTTCGCCTCACGGGAGCAGGGAGCCGACCAGCGCGCCGACCGGGTGCCACTCGTCAGTGTCGGCGCGCTCAACCCCAACGGCTCGCGGGCGCTGTTCTCCAACTCTGGCGACTGGGTGAGCTGCTACCGGCCCGGTGCCAACGTGGTCAGCACCCTTCCGACGACGTTCGACGGCAGCACTCAGCCCGATGTCGTCACGCCGAGCGGGGGCGAATCGGTCGACCGCGACGACTTCACCGGAGGCTTCGGCGTCTGGAGCGGCACGTCGTTCGCGGCTCCGGTCCTCGCCGGGGAGATCGCGGCCAGCCTGGCCGCGCAAGGCAACCTCGGCGACGTCGAACCGGCCAGCATGGTGGACCGCGGATGGACCGCGCTGGCGGAGACGATCGAGTGGAAGCGACCCTCCTGATGACCCCGCCCGACACGCCTACCGAGACCCTCGCCCGCCGGGCCGGCGCCGCCTTCGCCGCGTACCAGGCCGGCGACCGTCACCGGCTGGCGGAACTCGTCGACCTCCTGACGCCGCTCCTCTGGCATACCGTCCGGTCTCAACGGGTGGGGCACGACCAGGCCGAGGACGTGGTCCAGACCACCTGGCTGCGGCTGGTTCACCACGCGGACGCCATCCAGGACTCCCAGGCGGTGCTGGCCTGGCTCATCGTCACGGCGAAGCGCGAGAGCTGGCGCGTGGTCAAGGAGACCCGCCGGTCGCAGCCCATGCCTGCGGCCGACGACGCCGAGGAAGTCGTCGACATGACGATGGACGGCCCCGAGAGCGCCGCCCTGGCCTCAGCCGAGGGCCGGGTGATCTGGCGGCACATCGAGTCACTGTCCGAACGGTGTCGCAGTCTGTTGCGGGTGGTCGCCTTCTCCGACCGTCCCGACTACGCGTCCGTGGCCCAGGCGTTGGGTATGCCCGTCGGCAGCATCGGTCCCACCAGGGGCAGGTGCCTGGCCAAGCTCCGCCTCCTGCTCGCCGCCGACCCGCACTGGGGGATCTCATGACCGACGACACGAACCGCCCCGGCGAGGTCGACGAGCTTGACCGCTTCGCAGCGATGCCGATCGACGACGCCGATGGACACGTTCTCGGCGTCCTCCGCGGCATCTACGAGGCGGGTGACCCCGTGCCGCCGAGCCTGCTCGACCGCGTGAAGTTCGCGATCACCCTGGACGACCTCGAGGCCGAGGTCGCCCGCCTGCAGCGAGAAGCCGTGCCCCAGATGGCCGCGCGGTCCGAGGACCTGCTCAAGGCCCAGACCGTCACCTTCACCAGCGGGGCCCTGTTGACCATGGTCACGATCACGCCGCTGTCCGTTGGGCGAGTTCGCCTCGACGGATGGGCGTCCCCGGGCGGCGGCCTGGACGTGGAGCTGCGGGTGGGTGACACGGTCCATCACACCGTCGCGGACGAGGACGGGCGGTTCGTCTTCGAGGACGTGAGCCGCGGTCTGGCGCAGTTC
>JBKPKI010000093.1:0-2982 GCA_046731055.1 Actinomycetota bacterium
GTGGTCATCCCGATAGCTCCTGGTCAGGTGGGTGTGGCTGCGATACGTCACTAGCGTCATCGGTCAGCACGATCGGGACATCCGCCGTATGGCGTATATCGGCGACGCCGAACCGCCAATTCGGCGACGGAGGCCGCCGGACGCGAAGCCCCTCACCCGAGCACCACTGATCCTCCGCGGCATGGGTCGATCGACCCATGTCACCGAACTCGTGAATGGGTGAGCCGCCCGATGCCGGCGATCCGACGCACACCGAGCATCGAGGCATGGGCACTTCCATCGCACTCGCAGCCGGAACCGTGGCGACCATCCTGTTCGCCGCCAGCGCGCTGCCGATGCTTGGGAAGGCGGCCCGCACCAAGGATCTCGCGTCCTACTCCCGCGGCCACCTCGTCTTGGCCAACGTCGGCAACCTCATCTATTCGCTGTACGTCTTCCACCTGCCGGCGGGCCCCATCTGGCTGCTGCACACCTTCTACGCGGCCACGTCGGCGCTGATGCTCTTCTGGAGCCTGCGCTATGGCCGCTCCACTGCGACACCGAGGAGCGCACCATGAGCAGTGAACACATCGAGACCGTGATCATCGGCGCCGGCCAGGCCGGCCTCTCCGCCGCCTACCACCTCCAGCGGCTCGGCCGCTCCTGCGTCGTGCTCGCCGCCGAGAGCCGGGTCGGCGACGGCTGGCGCGAACAGTGGGACAGCCTGAAGCTGTTCACCCCGGCCTGGGCCGACGGGCTCGACGGGATGCCGTTCCCGGCCGCGCGCTGGCACGCGCCCGGCAAGAACGAGTTCGCCGACTACCTCGAGGCGTATGCGACGCGCTTCCGCCTGCCGGTACAGACCAGCACGCGCGTGGAGCGGCTCACCAGAAGCCAGGACGACGCATACCTCGTCGTTACACCGGACGGCACGATCAGGGCCGACAACGTCGTAGTGGCCACCGGGACGTTCGGCCGGACGCCTTACGTCCCGGACTTCGCGGATCAGCTGGACCCGGGCATCCGGCAGCTGCATTCCAGCGAGTACCGGCGGCCGGGGCAGCTGGCGCCGGGCACCGTGCTCGTCGTGGGCGCGTCACACTCCGGGTGCGACATTGCCTACGAGGCGGCGGCGACGTACGACACGGTGCTGGTCGGACGGGACAACGGCCAGATCCCCATCCCGTTCACCTCACCGCTGGTCAAGGTCGTTCTGCCGCTGATGCTCTTTGCGTTCGGCCATGTGCTGACCCGCCGAACCCCCATAGGCCGTAAGGAGATCCACCACTTCCGCCAGGGCGGCGGCCCGCGCCTCCGCGTTCAGACGGCCGACCTCGAACGCCGCAACGTCGACTGGGTTCGTGGGCGGATGGCCGGCGTGCAGGACGGTCGTCCGGTCCTCGACAACGGCCGGGTCGTCGACGCCCAGACCGTCGTGTGGTGCACGGGCTTCCGGCAGGCCTTCGGGTGGATCGACCTGCCGGTGTTCGGCGACGACGGCTGGCCGAAAGAGCTGCGCGGCGTCGTCGATGAGGCACCGGGCCTGTACTTCGCCGGCTTGTGCTTCCAGTCGGCGGCCGTGTCCATGACCATCCACGGCGCCGGGCGCGACGCCGAGTACGTGGCTCGTCACATCGCGGCCCGGTCGAGCCGTCGCGCCAATCAGGCCGTCGCCGCCTGACGCGGCGCGTATCCTCCGAGGACGGAGGAGTAGATGGGCGCCACCAGCAACGTCGCCGACGACCGAGCGGCTGTGGACGACCTCGGCCTCGGTCGGGAGGCCTACACCCGCCGGGCCTGGGGCGCAGCGCGTGACCATCTCATGCGCGCCGAGCCGGCCACGTTGACGACGCAGGACTGGCACGCGCTCGCGACCGCCGCATACCTCGTCGCCGACCGCGACGTTGCGGTCCAGGCCTGGCAGAACGCGTTTCAGGCCCATGCCGCAGCCGGTGAGCCGCTCGCGGCGGCGATGGACGCATACCTCATCGCCTACGTCCACAACAGCACCGGCAATGTCGCGGTCGGCCGAGGCTGGGACGCGCGGGCGCAGCGCCTGCTCGAGGGACAACCGGAGGACCTCGAGGCGCGGGGGTTCCTCGCGATCCACGAGTTCTACCAGCACCTCGGGGCCGGGGACTTCGCGGCGGCGGCGGACTGCGGCCGGCGGGTCTGGGAGTTCGGTCGCCGCTGGGGCAACGGCGACCTCACGGCCTTCGGGCTGGTGAGCCAGGGCCGGCTGCTCATCTACTCCGGGCGCGTGGCCGAGGGAGTGGCGATGCTCGACGAGGCGATGGCGTGCCTCACCGCCGGCGAGGTGTCGCCAATCATGACGGGGAACGTCTACTGCACGATGATCGAGGGCTGCCAGGAGATCTCCGACTACCGCCGGATGACCGAGTGGACCCGCGCCCTGGACCGCTGGTGCCAGGGGCAGCCGGACCTGGTCCCGTTCACCGGCCAGTGCGCCGTCCACCGCGGGCAGATTCTGCGGGCGCACGGATCATTCGCGGAGGCACTCGACGAGCTGGAGCTGGCGGCTGAGAGGTACCAAGCCGAGCGCGTCGAGGCCGCGATCGGCCTGGCGTTCTACGAACGCGGAGAGGTGCTGCGGACGCTCGGCGACCTCGACGCGGCAGAGGCGGCCTTCACCGATGCGGCGGCTCATGGGAAGGAGCCGCAGCCGGGGTTGTCGTTGCTGTGGCTGGCCCGCGGTCGCACCGCGGCAGCCGTCGCCTCGGCACACCGGCTGCTCGACGAACCGGGTGGTCCCGTGCAGCGCGCTCAGCAGCTGCCGGCCGTCGTCGAGATCCTGGCCGCCTCGGGCGAGATCGAGGCGGCCGGCTCGGTGGCCGACGAGCTGGTTTCCCTCGCGGACTCCTTCGGCTGTGAAGCGCTAGGCGCACAGGCGGGGTATGCGTCGGGGCTGGCCGCGCTGGCCGCCGGCGACCCCGGCGCGGCGCTGGCCCCGCTGCGGCGGGCATGGAAGACGTGGATCGGGAT
>JBKPKI010000094.1:0-4149 GCA_046731055.1 Actinomycetota bacterium
TTACTCGCCCGGATAGCTGACGCCCACCTGTCGCCGCGCCTCGTCGAGGACGCCGATGACCGCCCGGGACGACGCCCACGTCATCCGCTCGCTCTCCTGTCTCCCGTCTGCGACGCAGCGGGCGACCTCGGCCGCCTCGAACTGGAAGCCGTTGTCCAGCGGGCCGCCCCACTCTTCGACGACAGTCCGCGCCCGGTCGGCCTTGCGCAGTCTCACGACGTTCGGTGCGTAGAAGTCGCCGTCGATCTCGATGCTGCCCTCGGTGCCCGAGACGACCGCCGTCGTCGGGGTCTTGGTCCACAGCGTGGTGTCCAGGAGCGACAAGGTCTTCTCGCCGTAGTCCAGGATGAGAGACACATGGCCGTCGACCCCGGTGTCGGTCAGTCGGCCGAGGGCCTTGACGTCGGCAGGCGGACCGAGCAGGTCGTCGGCGAAGGCGATGGGATAGACGCCGAGGTCGAGCAGAGCGCCCCCGGCAAGCGCGGGGTTCTTGAGGCGGTGGTCGTTCGGCAGGTCCAAGGCCTGGCCGTGGTCGGCGGCCAGCGTGACGATCTCGCCGATGGCGCCGTCCGCGACCCGACGACGGACCTCGGCCATGTGCGGGAGGTGCCGGGTCCACATCGCCTCCATCGCGAAGACCCGCCTCTTCTGCGCCGCCGCGAAAATGTCCTCGACCTCGGAACTGTTGCGCGCCAACGCTTTCTCGATGAGTACGTGCTTTCCGGCGTCGATGGCCAGGAGGGCGTGCTCGCGGTGGCCGGAGTGCGGTGAAGCGATGTAGACCGCCTCCACCTCGTCGTCGGCAACGAGATCGGCGTAGCTGCCGTAGGACCTCGGAATGCCGTGCTTTTCGGCGAACTCCGCCGCGCGGCCGGCATCTCGTGAACCCACGGCCACGACGGTTCCGGCAGTGAAGTCGCGAACCGCCTCGGCGAACTTGTTGGCGATGCCGCCCGGGGCGACAATCCCCCACCTGAGCGGCGGGGCGTCCTGGGGGTCGGGCACGGCGTCGGGCATACCGCAGTATGGCGCGAGCCGTCGCCCTGCGGTCGTCAGCGGCCGAAGGTCTCCTCGTCGGCGGTCATGAGCAGGTCCATGAATCGGAGTGCCTGCCGCCGGCGGGTGAACGGGTCGGGGTACAGGGACCGTTTGGTCGGCCGGTTCCTGATGCGGAGGCACTCCTCGAGCAGCCGGCGCCACTCGCGTTCGCAGACCGTGAGCGCCCACTCGCCGGCGCCGCACTTCGAGGTCACCCGACCGGTGGTGAGCATGTAGTGGATCCGAGTCACCCCGAGGACCCCGGATGCCGGCGCCCAGCCGCCCAGGCTGCCGATGCCGGAACCGGACCAGAGCTTGGCGTTGCGGTACCACCACGGCGTCCAGTGCTTCTCGATGCTCCCCAGACACCAGTCGCGGAGCATCTCCTCGTCCCGGGCGATGGCGCGCTGCTCGAGACCTGGACCATGGACGTGCAGGCCGTGCTCGGTGAGCTCGTGCCACGTCAGGATCGACGGCACCCAGTTGGGCCCGAAGTGGAGGACGCCGCCGTTGGCCTGCAGGCCGAGCGTGGTGCGCGGGTCCGGCAGGGCAGCCAGGTCCTCCCACCGGAGGTAGTAGCCGTCGAGCCGAGGTTTCGGCTGGCGCCGGGCGACGCGCTGGTGGATGTCGGCGAGAAGCGTCCGCTGCCTGGTGTCGGGGACATCGTGGACGACGGTGACGAAGTCGATGTCGCTCCACGCCGGATGGAAGTCGGACAACGCGACCGAACCGGTGAGGTAGACGCCGTCAACGAAGCGGGGCATGGTGCGTTCGAGTTCGTCGAGGTAGGTCTCCACCACGTGCGCGACAACGTTGGAGACGTTGACCGGCAGCGCGTCCACGGCGCCGGGGCTCGTCGCGCGGGTCACCCTCCCGAGGGTAGGTGCGGCGTGGCCGATTTCCGCCGAGACACGGCGCGTTGCCGCCGCGTCGATACGGACGTCACGCCGTGCGGACGGTGATGTCGGTGCCGAGGATGATGGTCCGGCTCACCGTGCAGAGCCGCTCGTGCGACTTGCGGATGATGTCGGGCAGTAACCGCCGCGCGGCGTCGCCGGCGTCGCCGTCCGGGAAGCGGACCCGGAAGGTCATGACGATGTCCTCGAGGTGGTTGCCCCGCTGGTCGGCGACCTTCTCCGCGTCGACATCGACGTCGAAGGCATCCGGCAGCGCCCGACGGCCGGTGACGTAGTCGACGTCGACCGACGAGCACGCCGCGATGGCTGAGAGCAGCAGCTCGACGGCGGTGAAGTCGGCGTCGTCGGCGCCGACGCTGAGCGTTCCGCCGCGGGCATTGGTGATGGTGTAGCGGCCGGTCTCCTCGCGATGGAGGCTGATGTGGCGATGCGCCGGCTTCTCCGGCGGGAGCTCCGCCGGTCGCTCGCTGTCCATGGCCGACAGCCTACGGAGCCACCTGCCTACGCTTCCGAGGTGACGTACTGGGAGTCCTGGCACGCGGCATACACCGATCCCTCGTCGTCGCTGAGCCGACGGCTGGCCGTCGTCAAGGACCGCATCGACCAGTGGCTGGACGGCACAGCACCGCGACCGGTGCGGGTGGTCAGCCTCTGCGCCGGGGACGGCCGCGATCTGATCGAGGTCCTCGCCTCACGGGGCGACGCGGACCGCGTCACGGGCACTGTGGTGGAGCTGGATCCCGGCCTCGCCGGGCGCGCGAGGCAGGGCGCGCGGCGCTGGCCGAGCATCGAGGTCCGCACCGCGGACGCCGGGCAGACGAGCGTGTATGCGGACCTGCCGCCGGCCGACCTCGCACTCGTGTGCGGGGTGTTCGGCAACGTCTCCGACGAGGACATCGCGCGCACGGTCGCCGCCTTGCCGGCACTGCTGGCGGCCGAAGGACGGGTGATCTGGACCCGGTCCCGTCGCCCGCCTGACCTCACCCCGACTGTGCGAAAGTTGTTCATCGACAACGGTTTCCGAGAGGTCGACTTCGTCCCGATACCGGACAGCTCGGGCGCCGTCGGCGTGGCCGACCTCGTCGCGGCGCCCACCGCCGCGCTTCCGCCCGGTCGGCTGTTCACGTTCGAGAGAGAGTCACCCAACCACCGGACCCTCGACGTCTACGAGCACCGGGCGGAGCGGTACGAGGCCACGCAGGCTCCGCCTCCGTCATGGCACCTCACGTTCCTCGACCGGATCGCGGCATCACTCGGTCCGGGCGCCGCGGTGCTGGAGCTCGGGTCGGGGACCGGTGAGGCCGCGCGATACCTGGCCGACCGGGGCTTGGTGGTCCAGCCTTCCGACGGTGCCGTGGCGTTCGTGGAGAGGATGCGCGACACCGGCCTGTCACCGATCCGGCTCGACATCCTTACCGATGACCTCGGCGGTCCCTGGGACGCCGTGGTGGCGTTCGCGGTGTTGCTGCACCTCACGACCGAGCAGCTCGGCACGGTCCTGGACCGCGTCCGCAATGCGGTCCGACCGGGCGGCCTGCTCGCCCTCTCCGTCAAGGAGGGCGACGGATCGGCGTGGAGCGATCACCGGCTCGGGTCGCCCCGGTTCTTCACGTTCTGGCGCCCAGGGCCGCTCGCCGAGGTCCTCGCGGACCACGGCTGGACCGTCCTGGACCTCGAGCGCCGGGCCGGAGACCGCGACGACTGGATCCTGGTCACGGCCAGGAGGCACGACGACCCGGGCGGTTAGGCTGATGGGGTGAGTGACGAGGGGACGAACAACCCGCAGGATCGGCCGCGCCAGGAGTGGTCCTCCGCTCCGACACCGGAGCCGCCCGAGGCGGCACAGGGGTACGGGCCACCGCCGGCATACCAGCAACCGTCCTACGGACCGCCGGCATACGGTCCTCCTCCGGGACAGATCCAGTTCCAGCCCGCGGGGCCGACCGTCGAGCACCCGCAGGCGACGCTGGCCTTCGTGCTCGGGCTGCTGTCGGTCATCGGCCTGACCATCCTCGGCCCATTCGGCTGGTACTACGGCAACAAGGTCGTCAACGAGATCGACCGCGACCCGCGCGCGTACAACAACCGGGGACTGGCCATGGCCGGCAAGGTGCTAGGCATCATCGGCACCGTGATGCTGGCCTTCATCGTCGTGCTGGTCGTCGGCGCGATTATCTTCGCCATCTTCGCGAGC
>JBKPKI010000095.1:0-3024 GCA_046731055.1 Actinomycetota bacterium
TCGGGCGCCGAGGGCGGGGGAGCGGACTGGCAGACGATCACCTACGAGGGCTACGCGCCGGGCGGGGTCGCGGTCCTCATCGAGTGCCTGACCGACAACCGCAACCGCGCGGCCGCCGAGGTGCGGACCGCCTTGACCCGCAACGGGGGTCAGCTGGCCGACCCTGGCAGCGTCACGTACGTCTTCGACCGGCGCGGCGTCGTCATCGTGCCGAAGTCCAACGGCCTCACCGAGGACGACCTGCTCGAAGTGGTCCTCGACGCCGGCGCGGAGGAGGTCAACGACAACGGCGACACCTTCGAGATCGTCTCGGACGCGTCCGACTTCGTCGCGATCCGCAGCGCGGTCCAGTCGGCGGGCATCGACTACGAGTCGGCGGAGGCGGCATGGGTGCCGAACCTCCAGGTGCCGCTCGACCTCGAGGGCGCTCGCAAGATGATCCGGGTCATCGACGCGCTCGAGGACAGCGACGACGTCCAGAACGTCTACGCCAACGGCGACATCCCCGACGACGTCCTCGCCGAGCTCGACGAGGAGTGACCCTCGGCGCGTTGATCCCGAGCTGGCCACGAGGCCGCCGGTAGCCTCGGCTCCGAACAGGTGTTCGGGACGGCGTGACGAGGAGGGTATGCCAGTGGTGCGCGTCCTCGGGGTCGACCCCGGCCTGACCCGCTGCGGGATCGGGGTGGTCGAGGGCGCGCCCGGACGTCCGCTGCAAATGGTCGACGTCGACGTCCTCCGCACGCCGACGTCGATGGCCACGCCGGACCGGCTGCTGTCGCTTCACGCCGACCTCGACGCGTGGGTTCGCCGGTACCACCCCGACGCGGTCGCCGTCGAGCGGGTCTTCGCCGACGTCAACGTCGCCAGCGTGATGGGCACTGCGCAGGCGTCGGCGGTGGCCATGCTCGCCGCCGCGGCCCGTGGCATACCGGTGCACCTGCATACGCCCACCGAGGTCAAGGCCGCAGTCACCGGCAATGGCCGCGCGGACAAGGCGCAGGTCACCGCCATGGTCACGCGGCTGCTGCGGCTCACGGAGACCCCCAGGCC
Organism: Actinomycetota bacterium; assembly: GCA_046731055.1. Classification (GTDB taxonomy): domain Bacteria; phylum Actinomycetota; class Actinomycetes; order Actinomycetales; family Dermatophilaceae; genus Lapillicoccus. Next base: position 1,054 of record JBKPKI010000095.1, read on the forward strand.
CGCCGACGCCGCTGACGCCCTCGCGCTCGCCATCTGCCACGTCTGGCGCGGCGGCGCCGCGTCCCGGCTCGAGGCGGCCGTCGCGGCCCAGGCGGGCACGCGGTGATCGCGTCGGTCCGCGGGACCGTGCTCCGCGCCGGTCTCGACTCTGTCGTCGTCGAGGTCGGCGGCGTCGGCATGCTCGTCCACACGACGCCGCGGACGGCGGCGGGTATGCGGACCGGGCAGTCCGCGTCCCTGGCCACCTCCCTGGTGGTCCGAGAGGAGTCACTGACCCTGTTTGGCTTTGCCGACGAGGACGAGCGGTCGTTGTTCGAGACGGTGCAGACCGTTTCCGGAGTCGGGCCGCGGCTGGCCCTGGCGATGCTGGCCGTGCACAGCCCGGCCGCCGTCCGCGCGGCCGTGAGCACCGGGGATCTCGTCGCCCTGACCAAGGTGCCCGGGATCGGCCGCAAGGGCGCCGAGCGCATCGTCCTCGAGCTGCGCGACAGGATCGGTGTCCCGTCCGAGCCGGTCTCCGTCGGCGACCGGCCCGCGACCGCGGCCTGGCAAGCTCAGGTCCGTGAGGCCCTGGTCGGCCTCGGCTGGACGGCCCGGCAGGCCGACGACGCCGTCGAGGCGGTCACGCCGATGGCGGTCGACGGTGCCACCGTGTCGGCCCTGCTCAAGGCGGCGTTGCAGGAGCTGGGCCGATGAACCAGCGGGAAGGGGCTGACATGGCGGACGACGGGTCCTTCGAAGCCACGGCACGGGTCGTCGACGCCCGGCCGGACGAACGCGATCGGCAGGTCGAGGCGGCCCTGCGCCCTCGACGGCTGGCCGACTTCCCGGGTCAGACGCGCGTGCGGGAACAGCTGTCGCTCGTCCTCGAGGCGGCCCGCCGGCGGGGGACACCGCCGGACCACGTGCTGCTGTCCGGGCCCCCGGGGCTCGGTAAGACGACGCTGGCGATGATCGTCGCCACCGAGCTGGAGCAGCCGATCCGGGTCACCTCCGGTCCGGCGATCCAGCACGCCGGCGACCTCGCCTCGATCCTGTCGTCACTGGCCGAGGGCGAGGTGCTGTTCCTCGACGAGATCCACCGGATGTCACGGCCGGCCGAGGAGATGCTCTACCTCGCCATGGAGGACTTCCGGGTCGACGTCGTCGTGGGCAAGGGTCCGGGGGCGACGGCCATCCCCCTGGAGCTGCCGCCCTTCACCGTGGTGGGCGCCACGACTCGTGCCGGCTTGCTGCCGGCGCCGCTGCGCGACCGGTTCGGGTTCACGGGCCATCTGGACTTTTACTCGGTCGACGAGCTGGGGGTGATCCTGCGGCGCAGCGCCCGACTGCTCGAGGTCGAGGCCGACGAGGCTGGGATCGCCGAGATCGCGGTCCGCTCCCGTGGTACCCCCCGGATTGCCAACCGGCTGCTGCGCCGCGTCCGGGACTGGGCGCAGGTACACGGCCGGAGCGTCGTGGACCTCGACGCCGCCAAGGTCGCGCTGGCCATGTTCGACGTCGATGAGCGGGGCCTGGACCGGCTGGACCGGGCCGTGCTCGAGTCACTGTGCCGCCGGTTCGGCGGGGGACCGGTGGGTCTCACGACGCTGGCGGTGGCGGTCGGTGAGGAGGCTGAGACGGTGGAGACGGTCGCCGAGCCGTTCCTCGTGCGGGAGGGGTTCATGGTGCGCACCCCGCGGGGCCGGGCGGCCAGCCCGTTGGCCTGGGAGCACCTGGGGTTGGCTCCGCCGCGGGGTTCCGGCCAGTCCGGTCTCGGCGGCTCCGGCCGGCTCGGCGCCCAGGACGCCCTCCTGCCGCTCGACGAGCCCGGCCGGTTCGGCGGCTGATGCCCGGCCGTTGCCCGCTTCCAGACTCATGTTCTTGTCAGTTTTGGGGGTCCTGAGCTCCGTGGACCGGCAACAACGTGAGTCTGGAAGCGAGAAGCCGGGGCACGGGCATACTGGAGGGACTTTGGTGGCCCTCGCTTCC
>JBKPKI010000096.1:0-6234 GCA_046731055.1 Actinomycetota bacterium
GATCATGGACTACACGGAGAAGCCCGAGTACGCCCGGGTCGTCGACATCTGCACCCGCGACTCGCTCCGGGAGCTCGCCACGCCGGGCCTGCTGGCCGCGCTCACCCCCGTGGTCGTCGGCTTCGGCCTCGGCGTCGGCGCCCTGGCCGGCTTCCTCGCGGGCGCCATCGGCACCGGCTGCCTCATGGCCGTGTTCCTCGCCAACAGCGGCGGCTCGTGGGACAACGCGAAGAAGATTGTCGAGGACGGTCACTACGGCGGCAAGGGCTCCGACGCCCACGCGGCCACGGTCATCGGCGACACCGTCGGCGACCCGTTCAAGGACACCGCCGGCCCGGCGATCAACCCGCTCATCAAGGTCATGAACCTCGTCTCGGTGCTCATCGCGCCGGCGATCGTGATCATGACCCTCGGCAACTCCGCGAATCCCCTGGTGCGCTACGGCATCGCCGCCGTTGCGCTGATCATCATCATCGCGGCGGTCGCCGTCTCCAAGTCGCGAGACCTCGCGGTCGGCGGCGACGAGGACGTCGATGAGCAGCCACTCGACGACGACGAGCTGGCCGCAAACCCGGAGGAGGAGGCCCTGGTCACCGGCGCCGAGGACGAGGCGGCGCTGGCCCGCGCTCGGGCCGAGGCGGACGAGGAGCAGACCCGGGTCTGACCCAGCTTAGGGAGCATCGCGGCGCGACATACGGTGAGGCGTGTCGCCCTCGCCCCCACCGCCTCGGGTCGACCCGGCGCTCGTCGAGGCCCTGCGAGCGGACCTCGAGCACGCGGCATACACCGTCGGCGGTGTTCGTGCGGTCGTCGGCCCGGTCGCCGATGCGGCGCTTCACCGGGAACAGGCGCTCCCCGCCGACCTAGCCACGCGCGGCCGGCGAGAGCCGGCCGCCGTGCTCGTACGATGCTTCGCCCTCGGTATGCCCGTGTCCGACGTCGACCTCGACGGCGCGCTCCCGTCTCTGGCGACCGCCGGCGCGGCCGAGCTGGGACTGGTCGACACGAGCGGCGGTGAGGTCCGGGCCACGTGCGACCTGCGTCCCTACGGCGACGAGGCGCACGACTGGTGGGTCGTCTCAGACCAGTCCGAAATCGCCCATGGTGGTCCGCTCGCGACGGATCACGTCCTCGGCGTCGGACCGGCATCCGCGACGGTCGCCCAGTGGACGCCGCGCCGCCCGGTCCGACGTGCACTCGACCTCGGAACCGGCTGCGGCGTGCAGGCCCTGCACCTGGCGACCCACTCCGACAAGGTCGTCACGACCGACCTCTCGGAGCGGGCGCTCGCCTTCGCCCGATTCACGACGACCCTCAACGATGCCAACGTCGATCTGCGGACCGGCAGCCTCCTCGAACCGGTCGTCGGCGAGCGGTTCAACCTCATCGTCAGCAACCCCCCCTTCGTCATCACGCCGCGGCGCCCGGACATCACGACGTACGAGTACCGCGACGCTGGCCTCGTCGGCGATGCCGTCCTCCAGCGCCTGGTCCAGGCCCTCGGTGACCACCTGGAGCCGGCCGGCATCGCTCTCCTCATCGGCAACTGGGAGGTGTGCGCCGGCCAGACCTGGCGCGACGTCTGGAGTTCGTGGCTGGACGGCGCCGGCCTCGACGCCTGGGTGGTCCAGCGTGAGGAGCAGGATCCCGCCGAGTACGCCGAGCTGTGGGCGGGGGACTCCGGGTCGCGCAATGGCACCCCGGGCTACGAGGACCTATATGCGGCGTGGCTGGCCGACTTCGCCGGCCGCGGCGTCGAGCGGATCGGGTTCGGGGTGGTCGCCCTCCAGCGCCCGGGCCATTCACGAGAGGTGTGGACCGACCTGACCGACCATCGAGGACCAGTGGCTGCCGCCATGGGCCCCGCGGTCGAGGCCGGCCTGCGAGCGCGTACATGGCTGGCCGAGCACGACGACGACGCCGTCCTCGACGTCGCCTGGACCTGCCCCGCGGACGTCATCGAGGAGCGGTACTCCCGGCCCGGAGCGGCGGACCCTGAGGTGATCCAGCTGCGGCAGGGCCGTGGCCTGGGTCGGGTGGTCCGACTCGACACGGTCGGCGCGGGACTGGTCGGTGTGTGCGACGGAACCCTCACCGCCCGCCAGGCGCTCGGCGCCATCGCGAGCCTGCTCGACCGACCCGAGGCGGACGTGGTCGAGACCGCGACTCCGCTGCTGAGGACGCTGGTGGCCGATGGGTTGCTCGTCTGACGGTTCGGGCGACTGAGGCTGAGCCGATACGGTCCGACCATGACCGCTGCCGAGGAGGTCGTCACCGCCGACGACGACGTGCGCCGCACTCTGCGTGAGGTGCGCCGGGTCGCCCGCCTGCTGGCGCAGGGGATGGAGCCCGAGACCGAAGGCCCCACCCTGGTGCAGGTCGTCGAGGACCACCTCGGCATGCGACCGGACACGCTGCCGGTCATCAGCGAGGAGGTCCCGCAGCACCGGACGGTCGACGCCGACATCGCCATGGCCGAGCTCGCCGCGCGCGATCCTGGCGCGCAGCTCGTGGGCCTCGGCGGCGGGGAGATGCGCCACCACGCCACATTCGCGGACCTGCTCCACTACGCGCGGATGGGCGTGGTTGGTGTCGGGCTCGGCCAGGTCGAGTACGTTCAGCGGGCTACCGGGCCGGGTCCGGACGACCACCGGAACGTCGTCGCGTCGGGGATGTGGCTGCTGCGCTACCGCGGGCAACCCGTGGCCGTTCGGCTTCAGACGCCGACCATGCAGATGGGGCGGCCCCAGGGCCTACTCGACGTCCTGGCCGTCGAGGATTCCTTGGCCCGGGACCTGGTGGCCGAGGTGCGCGAGCTCATGCAGGAGCTCAGCATCCTCAGGGGCCAGGTGGTCACCTTCGCCAGCGACCCCTACGGCCAGGGACTCGGCGGGATCGCCTTCCTCGAGCGCCCGACGTTGACGCGGGACGACGTCGTCCTCCCGAACGGGCTCCTGGACCGAGTGAGTGAGCACGTGCTCGGCATCGCGCAACACCGCCGTGTTCTCGCCACTTACGGCCAGCACCTCAAGCGCGGCATCCTGCTCTTCGGCCCACCAGGGACCGGCAAGACGCACACCATGCGCTACCTGCTCAGCCACAGCCCCGAGACCACCGTCGTGCTGCTGAGCGGCGGGTCGCTCCAGTTCATCCACGACGCCGCCAAGATCGCGCGAGCGCACCAGCCCGCCATCGTGGTCCTGGAGGACTGCGACCTCGTCGCCGAGGACCGTTCGTTCGGTCCGTTCCCCAAGCCGCTGCTCTTCGAGGTCCTCGACGCTCTCGACGGCATCGACGCGGACGCCGACGTCGCCTTCCTCCTCACGACGAACCGGGTGGAGAACCTCGAACGGGCGCTGAGCCAGCGGCCCGGCCGGGTCGACCTCGCCGCCGAGATCCCGTTGCCGGACCAGGACGGCCGTCGAGCGCTGGTCCGCCTCTATGCCGGTCGGCTCTTCTCCGACGAAGCGGTGGACGAAGCCGCGGAGCGCAGCGAGGGCACGACCGCTTCCTTTGCCAAGGAACTGGTCCGGCGAGCGGTCCTGCTCGCTGCGACCGCCGGTGCCGACCCGGCCGACGAGCACCTGTCGGCCGCGCTCGACGCCCTGCTCACCGACCAGGAGACCTTGACGCGCAGCTTGCTCGGCGTCGGCGCGAGCGATCGGATCGGCCCTCCGGAGTTCCCTCAGTTCGGACCGACGGGAATGTGATGAACGACCGCGCCACTGACTTCCTCGCCCTCCACGTCCCGGGCGAACCGCTGCTCATGCCGAACCCCTGGGACGCCGGGTCCGCGCGGATGCTGGCCGCCATGGGCTTCAGGGCGCTCGCGACGACCAGTGCCGGGTTTGCCGGCACCCACGGCCGCACCGACGGCAACATGACTCGCGACGAGGCGCTGACCCACGCCGCCACCCTCGTCAGTGCGGTCGATGTCCCGGTCTCGGCAGACCTCGAGAACGGCTTGGGCGACGACCCGGCCGAGGTGGCCGAGACCATCCGACTGGCCGTGGAGTCGGGCGTTGCGGGGTGCTCGGTCGAGGACTGGGACCCTTCTCGCCACGAGCTGTACGCGGCTGGTGACGCCGCCGAGCGGGTCGCCGCGGCCGCCGAGGCGGCCCACGGCGGCAACCGCCGGATCGTCCTCACCGCGCGGGCGGACGGCCATGTCCACGGTCGGCGCGACCCCGAGGACCTCGACGACACCATCCGCCGGCTGCAGGCATACGAGCAGGCCGGAGCCGACGTCCTCTACGCGCCGGGCGTCAACAGCGTCGAGGGCATCCGCCGCATCGTCGGCGCGGTGACACGGCCGGTGAACGTGCTGGGGATGCCCGACGCCCCACCCGTCCGTCGGCTGGCGGAGCTGGGCGTCGCGCGCGTGTCGACCGGCTCAGGGTTCTATTGGGCCGCCATGGGCGCGTTGGCCGCCGCGGCGGAAGAGCTGCGGGACAGCGGCACGTATGCGTTCTGGGCCGATGCCCGCGCCGGACGGGCCGCCGCCGCGACCGCGTTCACGGACGGCGAACGGGCTCCTCGGCACTGATGACGGAAGTCACTTGACCCTGACCCCGGGTGAGGGTCGAAGGTGGAGCGTTGTGAGTGGCGGAATCGGGGGCGGGCCGAATGCGCTTGTGAGTGAGCGCTCACTCATTTACTCTCCACGTATGACTCCTCGGGCCAGTGCGCTGCCGCCCGCGGAGCGCCGCGGGACCATCGTGGCCAGCGCTCTGGCCCTCATCGCCGAGCGCGGCACGATGCCGACGACGCGGGAGATTGCCGAGGAGGCTGGTATCGCCGAGGGGACGATCTTCCGGGCGTTCGATACCAAGGAGCGGCTCGTCGAGGCGGTGGTCGGTCAGGCGTTCTGTCCCGCCCCCATCGCCGTACAGCTGCAAGCTATCGACATGGAGCGGCCGCTGCGCGACCGGCTCGTCACGCTGGTGAGCGTGCTGCAGCAGCGGTTCGCCGAAATTTTCGGCGTCATGACCGCTCTCGGCCTGTCGGCGCCACCGGCCGACTTCGAGGAGCACCGCGGCTGCCGCCCCGATTCCGGTCACGTCCCGGTCGAGGAGCAGGACCCGGGCGACCGTTCCGAGTGGGGCGACAACACGGACCGCCTGCGACAGTTCGTGGAGCCGGACGCAGATCAGCTCTCGTGCAGCGCCGACGAGCTGATGCAGTACCTTCGCCTGTTCACCTTCTCGGCCAGCCATCCCGGCATCAGCCGCGGCCAGATCCTGTCGCCGGAGACGATCGTGGATGTCGTCCTCGACGGGGTCCGCCGGCCCGTCACCCGCATACTCCCCCGTTCCAGGAAGGCTCGTTGATGCTGGTCCGCCTCGTCCGCACCCACCTTGCGCCGTACGGAGGACCGCTGATCGGGATCCTCGTCCTCCAACTGGTCGGCACCATCTCGGCGCTGTACCTCCCCTCTCTGAACGCCGACATCATCGACAACGGCGTAGCCAAGGGCGACACCGGATACATCCTGCGAACCGGCGGCTGGATGCTGGTGGTCAGCGTCGTTCAGATCGTCGCGACCATCGCTGCGGTCTATCTCGCGTCGCGCACCTCCATGGGCATGGGCCGCGACCTGCGTGCCGCGATCTTCCACCGCGTCGGCGACTTCTCCGCCCAGGAGGTGTCCCGCTTCGGCGCGCCAACCCTGATCTCCCGCAACACCAACGACGTGACCCAGGTCCAGATGGTCGTGTTCATGGCGCTGGCCATCATGGTGTCCGCCCCGATCAGCATGGTCGGCGGCATTTTCATGGCCCTCAAGCAAGACGTCGGGCTGGCGTGGCTCGTCGCGGTCGCGATTCCGCTCCTCGCCGTGGCGGTGGGCCTGGTCATCCGGCGAATGATCCCTCAGTTCCGGATCATGCAGACGTCCATCGACAGCGTGAACCGCATCCTGCGCGAACAGATAACCGGCATCCGCGTCGTCCGGGCCTTCGTCCGTGAGGACTTCGAGACGGGCCGGTTCGGAGAGGCCAACGCCACGCTCACGAGGACCGCACTCAACGTGGGCCGCCTGCAGGCGATGATCTTCCCGATCGTCATGATCATCCTCAACGCCTCGACGGTCGGCGTTCTCTGGTTCGGCGCCCAGCGCGTGGCGAGCGGAGCGATGCAGATCGGGTCGCTCACCGCGTTCATGGCCTACCTGATCCAGATCCTCATCGCCGTCATGATGGCGACGTTCATGGCCATGATGATCCCCCGCGCGTC
>JBKPKI010000097.1:0-11725 GCA_046731055.1 Actinomycetota bacterium
TGGGGCTGGACAACATCAGCGTCATCGACCGCTCCCACTTGCCACCCGGCGGGCGCCTGGAACAAGCCGACGGGACGACCTGGGTGGCCTTCTACGCGCTGGCCCTGCTCCAGATCGCCCGCGTGCTTGCCGCGCACGACGACGCGTGGACCGACATCGAGGTGAAGTTCATCGAGCACTTCAGGCTCATCGTCGACGCGATGCATTCCCAAGGGCTGTGGGACGAGGACGACGGCTTCTTCTACGACCTGTACCACGGAGCCGACGGCGCACGCGTTCCGATCAGGGTCAGGTCGATCGTGGGAGTGCTGCCACTGCTCAGCGAGGTCGTCCTCGGCCCTGATCTGCTCCAGATCATCGCGGGGCTGCGCAAGCGGTTCTCGGGCTTCCTGGGCCACGACGACGACGCCGCGCCAGCGCAGGGTCGCGGACGCGTCCTTCCCACCCCCGACGGCGACGCGCTCGCGGTGGGAGTCATCCCGCCCGGCGCGGTTCGCCGCGTCGTGGCTAGGGTGTTCGACGAGGAGGAATTCCTTTCCCCGCACGGGCTTCGGGCGTTGTCGCGCTACCACCGCGAGCACCCGGTATCGGTGAGTCTCGAGGGCTCAGTCGTTTCAGTGGACTACGAGCCCGCCGAGTCCCGCACCGGGATGTTCGGTGGAAACTCGAACTGGCGGGGACCAGTGTGGATGCCGGTCAACTACTTGGTAATTCGCAGCCTGCAGCGGTATGCGCGCTCGCTGGGCGATGAGGCGCAGGTGGAGTACCCCACCGGCAGCGGCAACGTCGTCGGGCTCGCTGTCTGTGCCGACGACATCAGGAACCGGCTTGTGTCGCTGTTCCTCAGGGGTGCCGACGGCCGGCGACCGTGCCACGGCTGGGTCGACCGGTTGCAGAACGACCCCCACTGGCGGGACAACGTCACGTTCTACGAGTACTTCCACGGAGACAACGGCGCGGGCCTCGGCGCCAGTCACCAGACGGGATGGACCGGGCTGGTCGCCGATCTCATCTGCCGGCCCGACCCGTTCGCGGGCGACCGGCGGCCGTGGGAGCTTTGACCGCGCCCCTCCGGATCGCGTTCGGCAGGGCCGTGTGCGGTTCCCTGCCGGAGTCCGCGGCGCGCGAGTGGTTGGTGACGGACGGCCTGGGCGGGTACGCGTCCGGCACGGTGGCCATGCTGCAGACGCGTCGCTACCACGGGCTCCTGATGGTCCCGACCACGCCGGCCGGCGCCTCGCGAATGCTGGGGCTCTCCGCCATCGACGCAGTCGTGGTCGTCGGCGATCGCAGAATCCGGCTGGCCACCCACGAGTGGGCTGGTGGCGCCGTGGACCCGCGTGGTTATGAGTACCTATCGGGCTTCGACCTCGACGACGGCGTGCCGCGGTGGCGCTACGACCTGGGTGCGGTCCAGGTCGAGGTCGAGCTCGCCATGTCGCACGGAGCCAGCGGGGTCGGCGTCGTGTACCGCTTGCGGGCGGGCGAGGCACACCTGGAGGCGACGCCGCTGTGCACGTGGCGCGACCAGCACAGCGAGCGGTTTGCTGCGGGGGACCCTCATGTCGAGGCGACCCCGTCCGGGTTCGTGTTCGAGTCGGCATATCGGGTCGACGGGCCGGGGTATCGACCTGGCGGCGCGTGGTACCGCGGAGTCCACCACCGTGAAGAGGCCGCCCGAGGACTCGGCGCTGACGAGGATCTCTGGGCGGCCGGCACGTTCATGGCCGACCTGCACGCCGGCGAGGCACTGTCGATCTCGGCGTCCGCAGACCTGGGTATGCCACAGCCTGACCCGGTCACGCTCGTCGCCACTGCGCGGGCCCGTGCGCAGACCCTCGCCGCGCGCTCTGAAGGCGCGAGGGACGACATTGACCGAATCCTCGTCACGGCTGCGGACCGATTCGTGGTCCAGACACCCACGGGGCCTACTGCGGTTGCCGGCTACCCCTGGTTCGGGGAGTGGTCACGAGATCTCTTCACCTCGTACGAAGGCCTGTTCTTGTGCACCGGTCGAGCTGACGAGGGGCGTGGCGTCCTCACCAGGGCGGCCGGCACGGTGTCGGACGGCATGCTGGCCAACACCGCAGACGTCGGAGCCCTCGAGTACAACACCGTCGACGCGACACTGTGGTTCCTGCACGCCGTGGGCCGCCATGTCGCGCATACCGGCGACGTCGACCTCGTCGCGGAGGTGGCCGACACGGTCACTGCAATCTTGACGGCGCATCGCGCGGGAACACGGTTCGGTATCGCCGTAGACCCGGAGACGGGTTTGTTGCGCAGTGGCGCGCCGGGATGGGCGCTGACCTGGATGGACGCGCGCGTCGACGGACAGCCGGTCACCCCGCGAGCCGGCTTTCCCGTGGAGATTCAGGCTCTCTGGGTCAATGGCTTGGCGACCTCAGCCGATATCCTGGGGCGAGTCGGCCGGCCCGCCGATGAATGGGAGGCGTTGCGCCAGAAGGCGCTTTTCGGCTTCCGACGGTTGTTTCCGGTCGGTCCGACGGGGCTACCAGATGTGGTCGACCACGCCGGTGCTGTGTCGAATGAGATGCGTCCGAACCAGCTTCTTGCCGTCTCGCTCCCGAACGGGCCAGCGCGCGACCCGGAAATCGTGGAGGCCGTCATCCGCGCCTGCCGGAGGGATCTGCTGACATCAGTGGGGTTGCGTACACTTGCACCGTCGAGTCCGACATACATCGGTCGCCATCGAGGCAGTCCTGCGGACCGCGACCGCGCCTACCACCAGGGCACGGTGTGGCCCTGGCTGATCGGTCCCTATGCCAACGCGGTCCGTCGCAGCGGGGGTGACCCATCCGGCGTCTTGGACGGGCTGGAGCTTCACCTGGGTGAGTTCGGTCTCGGGTCGGTGTCCGAGACACTCGACGGCGACGAGCCACACGCCGCGACGGGGTGTCCCTTCCAAGCGTGGTCGGTCGCCGAACTCATCCGGGCCCGATCCAGCGTCGATCCCGTTCCTTTCGGCGGCACGACGCGTTAGGCGAGGGCCTTGGCCTTGAGACTGTCGAACTCGGACTGGGTGATGGTTCCGGAGTCGAGCAGGCTCTTCGCGCTGGAGATCTGGTCGGCCGCAGAGGGGGACGAGGTGCCGGCGACCTGCTTGATGTACCGCTCCTGCTCGGCGCGCGTCTCCGCGAGATCCTTCCTCTCACGCTCACCCATGATGCGGCCCCGCGCGATGATGTAGATCAAGGCTCCGAGCCAGGGCAGGAGCACCAGAAGAACGACCCAGCCGGCCTTCGCCCAGCCGCTGAGCGAGTCGTCCTGGAACAGGTGGATCACGCACCGGAACCACACCATCAGTGCGCACAGCCAGATGAAGAACCAAAAGCTCCACAGGAGAACTTCTCCGAAGCTGGTGGTCATCGCGTCCATCGAAATTCCTCTCATGCCGTGCACCGCGCTTCCGCTTTCAGCGCTCCGGCGTTGGACGCTAGCCCGACCGGTGTTCCCGGTACCTCACCTGCCGCGGATGAGCCGACCCGCCGCCGAGCACCAGCTCGGCGGGACTCAGCCACACGGGCATTTACCTCACTCTGCTCGCGCGATCATGGCGCGCACGGAGTCGAGCGCTTGCTGGCTGACTGCAGCGGGTCGCATCACCGCATACCAGGCGTCGACCTGCTCGGACGTGTACTTGTGGCCGTGGCCCCCAGGGACCCCCGTGGAGAAGGGGAGATCCCCGGTGATCTGCCAGAACGTCAGGAAGGGCACCCACACCGTGTCGAGAACGTCGTGTCCCGGCGGCTCGTCAACCCAGTCGGGCTTGCTCAGTAGGAGGCTGGGGCTCCACCACACGATCGGGTCGGACGGGTGCATCAAGTACAGAACCCGGTTGCCCTCCCACGGCTGACCCTGAGTGGAGACGGTGCCAACGTCCCCGGTTGAGAAGCGGACGGTGCGCCCGTTCTTGAAGACCGGCTCGATCTCCGGGCTGCCGGTGTCGCGTAGCTCACGGAACTCGCTGAACAGGGTGTTGAAGTTCGGGGGGCCGACGAACAACGTGCCTGCCGTGCGGTTTCGCAGGTCGTACTCGCCGCTGAAGGCCGTCTCGCCACCGAAGGAGCCCAGACTCTCGCCAGCGACGTACAGCTTGGGGCGGCGGTCCTGGGGAAGTGCCAGCCAGTGTTCGTAGACGGCGTCGAAGAGGGCGCGCCCGGCCTCACGAGCCTTGGACTGGTCGACGAGGTAGGAGATCCAGGAAGGCAGGTAGGAGTACTGGATCGCCACGCTCGATGCGTCACCGCCGCTGAGGTACTCGAAGGAGTCGATGAGGGCCGGGTCGACCCAACCACTGCCGGTTGTGGTGACGACTAGCAGGGAGGCCCGTTCGAACCCACCCGCTCGCTCCAGGTCGGCGACCGCCAGCTGCGCGCGAGACTCGGTGTCGTCCGCGGACGCCAGGCCCGCGTATGCGCGAATGGGCTCCGTGGCCGGAAGGTGCACGAGCGCTTGGATGTCGTTCGCCGAGGGGCCTGATCCCGTGAAGTTGCGGCCCTGCCGGCCCAACGTGTCCCACGGCACGAGTGACTGGGGTCCACCGGAGCGCAGCCCCGTCGCCGGCTGGACCACCCCCTCCTCGGTGATGGTGTCGCGCACCGAGAACGCCTTGTCGGCGAGGTTCGACAAGCCCTGCAACAGCACCCCGGTCACGAGGAGATATACCAGGCAGGCCGCCAGGATCCAGCCGACGGCCGCAGCGGCACGCGGGCCGATCCAGTGCCTCAGGAGACCGGTCAGCCGACGGTAGAGCCGGCGGATCGCGCGGCCGATCAGGAGGAGAACGGCGAACATGACGACGGCGATCAGGGGGGAGGCGACGACCAGCGCGATGTCGTAGTCGCTGACCCCCATGAGCTGTCGGATCTCGTGCTGCCAGTACTGCCCAAGCCCGAACATGAGCACGAGGAGCGCGATGGCGATCACCGCGAAGATGCGCCAGGCACGACGATCGGGGACGCGAGCCGGCCGGTCGGCACAGGCTCGCCAGATCCACGCGCCGAGGACTCCTAGCCCGTAACCGATCGCGGCGTTGATGCCACAGACGATGCCCTGCAGCAGACCACCGCGGGGCAGCAGCGACGGGGTGAATGACAAGGCCGCAAGGAGGACGGCGCCCCAACAGCCTGGCAGCGTCAGTCTCCACCACTGTGCGATTCGGCTGACTCGGCCCGGCAGTGCCGTCGTGGTGTCAGCTTCACCCGCCACGCTGGCCTCCCGGAGAACCTCCACGTCACGCCCCCTGCTCGCGCGGGGCATCGCTGTCGTGAGGTTCTGAGCCGAAGGGGGTGAGTCCGATGCGCTCGCACAGGTACGTCGAAACGAGCTGACCGCGCACGCGCGTCGATAGGTTCGTCATGACAGCCCGCCAAGCTCGGAGTTACGCAGAGCGTGGCGGGGCGGTGCCCAGAGACTGCTCACCCGACACGGGTGATCTGTGACCGGTCCTGGTGATTGCACGGTTGAGCCACGAGCCAACCACCGACGCAGAATCCCGTGCCGGCCGAGACAACCCCCAATGTCCCTCATGGTTCCTGTTTCGACGTCGCCGTGCGCGTCGCCCGACTGGGTCTGGAGTCCAGCGGCGGGCGCGTCGAGACGATGGAGCGCTACGTCGTGCGGGTGGCACGCGCATACGACATTCCGGTGGAGACGGCCGTCCTGCCGGAGAGCGCCGAACCGCTGCTGCCCTTCACAGGGGGCGTTTCTCATCACGCTGATCGGCGTGACGTTGCTCTGGGTCTCAGTTTCGTCCCGAGTGTCACCGGCACGCTCCTGCTGCAGTAGTGTGCGACGCGCGTTGCCGGCGATGTTCGGGAACGCTGGTGGCCGGCATCGTGCTCGGTGCCTTCGCCAATCTCGTCGGGGCTCAACCCCGTCGTCCGCCACGGCTGGTGCTCGTCCTCGGAAGCGTCAGCGCGCGTTACCGCGGTCGTCGCACGGCGCGGTGATCGTGACGGCTGCGGCCTTCAGTTGAGCGTCGATGAGGCCGAGGGTTCGCTCCATCGCGGTCGGCTGCAGTCTTCCGACGCCGCTGCCGTGCGGGTTGTTGAAGAAGACGAGCAACAGCATCAGCAGGGTGATGACGACGGTGATACTTCCCATGAGCACCGCTTGAGACATCGCTCGCTCACTGCGATCGGCAAAACGAAGGACGTAGCCGAAGATGACACCGCAAATCACGAAGAGCGCGAGCCACAACGGAAGAGGGATGATCCCTTCCGCGGCATGCACTCTGGCGAGGCGGGCCTGCTCACGGTCAGCCGTCTGTTCCATCCAGCGGTCGTAGGCCGACTGCTCGGTCGCCGACGTGGGGTCTATGGTCCTTGCGGTCTCATACATCCGCACTCCCCAGGGGTTGACCGCGTTGCCCAGGGTGCCGGCGTCGAGCGCGTCCCACTCGACGCCAGCGACCGAGCGTGCATAGCACTCAAGCTCACCGGAGAGGCGGCCGGCGACGTCACGGGGCAGGAACTGCGCGGTCTGGACCTGCTGGGCCACGATCGTCGCTTCGGTCTCCGCGCCGGCGCGTGACGCGTCGTAGGAGGAGAAGGCGAGAAAGATGAGAAATCCCAACAGCACCGAGAAGCCCGTGGCGAGGACACCGAAAACTCCTGCGGCCCGGTCACCATCGCTGAAGTAGCCGCCCTGAGGCGCGCGCCGGCGCACAAGCAGCATGACACCCACCGTGAGCGACGTGACGACGACGACGGTGAGCAGTCCGACGAGGAGGTTCACCGGGCCGGTATACCGCTAGGAGATCGCTGCCACGGCGGAGCCGGGCGAACGCCCTGCAGCCGTCCTTCAGTCGTCGTGCTCGTCGAAGTGGTCGTCGTGCGCGGCGTGTCGGTGTCCGTCGTGGATGTAGTCCACGTGGTCACCGTGCGGGACGGCTTCGTGCCCGCAACCCTCGCCGTGGACGTGCTCGTGCTCAGCCGGGTCGTGGTGCTCGTGTGCAGCGGACGTGCTCATCTGCGAGTCCTTTCATGCCCGGGCGGGTGCCTTCGCTTCGAGTGAACCGAGGCTACCGGTCAGGCAACCCGCCGCGCTGCTACCTCACCGGTCTGGCACGGGATCACAGGTGACGACCCCACACTCGTCCCGGCAGAACGCGGTAGAAGTCATGACGCGCGACGCGGCGCGCGTCCCGAGGTGCGCGACCAGCGCAGACGCGATATACCGGTGACAGTCGTGGCGCTCACTGACCCCCGAGCAGCGAGTGTCACGACCCAGATCGGCCTTCCCGAAGGTGTGCCCAGTGGCCGTCGCTGAACCAGCTCGTTGCCGAGGTGCGCGCGACGGGTTGCAGAGGTCGCCTCGAGCTGCACCTGACGGCGTGCCGCTCATGGTTGGAGCAGGGACTTGACGGCGCGGCGTTGATCCATGGCGGCGTACGCCTCCGCGGCTTGCTCGAGGGGAAGGGTGAGGTCGAAAACGACTCCGGGGTTGATCTGGCCCTCGAGGGTGCGTTGGAGCAGGTCGGGGAGGTAGGCGCGCACCGGGGCAGGTCCACCGCGCAGGCCGACATTGCGCCAGAACATGTGCCGCTGAGGGATGGCGGTAACGTGCGGGACGCCTACCCAGCCGACCATCCCACCGGGTCGCGCGGACCGGAGTGCCTGGACGACCGAGTCCTCGGTGCCGACGCATTCGAGAACGGAGTCGGCCCCGATGCCCTCGGTGAGCGCGTGGACCTGCTCGACGCCGGCGTCGCCCCGTTCGGCGATGATGTCGGTCGCTCCGAGCTGACGGGCAATCGCCTGCCGGTCGGCATGACGGCTCATGGCGATGATGCGGTCGGCTCCGAGCTGCGCGGCCGAGAGAACGCCACACAGTCCGACGGCGCCGTCGCCCACGACGACAACGGTCCCACCGGGCCGCACGTTGGCCGAGACGGCCGCGTGCCAGCCGGTGGCCATCACGTCGGACAGCGCGAGCAGCCCAGGGATCAGGTCGTCGTCCGGGTGTTCGGGGGTGGCGATGAGGGTGCCGTCCGCGTTGGGGATGCGGATCGCCTGGGCCTGGCACCCCTCGTAGCCGCCGCCGTTGAGGCAGTGTGACTGCATGCCGTGTTGGCATACGGCGCAGGTGTTGTCGCTGTGCAGGAACCCGCCGACGACAAACTGTCCGGGTCGGACGGTGGTGACCTCGTGACCGACGGCTTCGACGATCCCGACATACTCGTGGCCGATCGGCGTCGGCTGGGGCACGTCGGCGATGCCCCGGTAACGCCACAGGTCCGACCCGCAGACGCAAGCGGCCACGGTGCGCACGACGGCGTCGGTGGGTTCGATGATGGACGGTTCGGGCCGGTCCTCGACACGGATGTCGCCGGGTCCGTAGATGACGGTGGTGCGCATGGTGGTTCTCCTCTGGTGCAAGCGTTCAGGTGGATTAGTGTTTCCGTCTCGTCATCGAGCACAGCATGGGCCCGCTCGGGGAGGGAGTCACCGGGAATGGGGGTACTGCCGGGTCCTGTCTGACGGTGTGAATGCGTGCCTACGGTGGTCGTTGTGACGAGCAAGGACATCAGCGAATTCCTGACGTCCCGGCGCGCGAAGGTGACGCCGGAACTGGCGGGTCTGCCCGTCTATGGGCGGAACCGAAGGGTGACTGGCCTGCGGCGCGAGGAGGTGGCCCTTCTGGCCGGAATCAGCGTCGAGTACTACACGCGGTTGGAACGGGGCTCAGCGACAGGGATCTCCGAATCCGTCCTCGACGGTGTCGCGACGGCCCTGCGGCTGGACGATGTCGAGCGTCTGCACCTGCACAACCTGGTCCGGGCAGCTCAGGCCCCGCACCAGCCGGCCCGACATCGCCGTCCGACCCGGACGACGGTCCGCCCGGCCCTTCAACGGGTGCTTGACTCGATGGTCGAAGCCCCGGCGTACATCCGCAACGGCCGCTCGGACATCCTCGGCGCCAACGCCCTGGGCCGGGCCCTGTATGCGCCGATCTTCGACATGGGCGACGCGGTCCCAAACGTCGCCCGATTCGTCTTCCTCAGCCCGGCCGCACCGGACTTCTTCATCGACTTCGACAAGGTGGAGGCCGACTCGGTCGCCATCCTGCGCGGCCAGGCCGGCCGCGACCCATACGACAAGCAGCTCACCGCGCTGGTCGGCGAGCTGTCCACCCGCAGCCAGCGCTTCGGCCAGCTCTGGGCGCGCCACGACGTGACGCTGCACCGCGCCGGCACCAAGCGGCTGCACCATCCGGTCGTCGGTGACCTGACCCTCGGCTACGAGGCGTTCGACCTGCCAGCCGACGCCGGACAGCGGATCAACGTCTACACGGCGGAACCCGGTTCGCCGGACGCCGAGTCTCTCGCCCTGCTGGCCAGTTGGGCCAGCGAGCCATACCCGACCACCGTGGCCGAAAAGGATTGAGCTGCAATGGAACTGCGCACGACACCCGCAACCGTCAAAGGGCCGGACACCACCTTCACCGGTGACGTGTGGCTCGACCGAATCAGCGGCGGCAACGACGAGTCGCGGTTGGTGGCCGCGACCGTCCGGTTCACTCCCGGTGCCCGCACCCACTGGCATTCGCACCCGTTGGGTCAGACGCTGTACTGCACCGACGGCGTTGGGTTCCTCGGGACCCGGGACGGCCGAATACTCGTGCTGCGCCCCGGGCAGACGGTGTGGACCCCACCGGGTGAGGAACACTGGCACGGCGCCACCAGGGACAATCTGATGAGCCACCTCGCTCTGGTCGTCGGCACCCCGGACGGTGAGTCGGCTATCTGGATGGAAGCAGTAACCGACGAGCAGTATGCGGCGGCAGCGGCCGAGCTCGCCGCCACTACGAGGCAGTGACCGCGGTGGCCGATACCGCCGAGGTGGTCGTGGTCATCGGCAGCGGCTCCATCGGGCAGGCCATCGCGCGACGAGTCAGCGCCGGCAAGCACGTCGTCCTGGCCGACCTGTTGGAGGACGACGCGCAGGCCGCGGCCACCGTGATGGCGGACGCCGGCTTCGACGTCTCCACCTCGCTCGTCGACGTCTCCTCCCGGGAGTCGGTCGAGTCTCTGGTCAAACAAGCCGGTGCCCACGGGAGCATCACCGGGCTCATCCACGCCGCCGGTGTCTCGCCATCCCAGGCCAGCCCGGAAATCATCCTGCGCGTCGACCTGTATGGCACCGCCCTGGTTCTCGACGTCATCGGCAACGTCATCGCGCGCGGTGGCAGCGGTGTGGTAATCGCCTCCCAGTCCGGCCACCGGCTTCCCGCACTAACGCCGCAGGAGGACCGGGCTCTTGCGACGACGCCGACCGAGGAGCTACTCGGCTTGCCGTTGCTTCGGCCGGACCGGGTGACCGACCCGCTGCACGCCTACCAGCTGGCCAAGCGCGGAAACGCCCTGAGGGTGATGGCCGAAGCGGTGCGGTGGGGCCGACGCGGCGCCCGCGTCAACACGATCAGCCCCGGAATCATCGTCACCCCACTGGCGCGGGACGAGCTGACGGGCCCTCGCGGTGAGGGATACCGACGCATGATCGAGGCATCACCCGCGGGCCGGGCCGGCACCCCCGACGAAGTCGGCACCGTCGGAGAACTCCTGATGGGTCCGGCCGGCGCCTTCATCACCGGCAGCGACATCCTCATGGACGGCGGCGTCACGGCCTCCTACTGGTACGGCCCCCTCAACCCCAACCACGACACCGCGGCCCGCTGACAGCAGCCCGCGAACATCACCAAGTATCTGCGCGGCGACCCAGCGCATACCGTCCCTGGCGACCCGCTCTTCGAGCCGACGTCGACCCACGCTGACGACTCGTCGTGTGACGCATCCTCACATCTGGGACCTCAGCACGTCGACCTCGCATCCTGGTGACGACGGGTCGAAGCCGTGCTCGACCAGCCAACGGATCCCCGTCAGGCTACGCAGCGACCACCAGGCGCCGATCACGTGGAGGTCGACGTCAGCGCGGTAGCCGGAGACCACGTCGGTGAGGTGCTCTGGATGCCCGAGCGTCAGGCAGGCGAGGTCATACATCGCGTCGCCCTGACCCGCCTCGGACCAGTCGAGCACGCCGGTGATCTGGTCACCGTCGACGAACACGTGGGCGACCTGCAGGTCGCCGTGCGCGAACACCGGTGTCCACGGCCGGAGCGCCGCCTCGGCGATCTCGCGGTTGCGCGCGATCAGCCGAGCAGGAAGGACGTCATTCGCCAGGAGCCAACGGCATTCCCGGTCCAGGCTCAATGCGACGTCGTCGACACCGTGACCACAGCCGCCATGGCCACCTGGCCACGGCGGCAGTGGCGCCTCGTGCAGCATCCGTAGCGCGGTACCCGCCGCCGCCCACGCCGCCGCCGACGCGCTCGACGGCTCGCCGAGGCGGCCGAGTGCCGTCCCGCGAAGAGCGGCCAGCGCGAGGACGGGCGGCTTCCGCCACAACACCTGCGGAGTCGGGATCGGCGCCAGAGCCATCGCCTCGATCTCGGCGTCGGTGCGCCCCTGGTCAGCGTCGATCTTCAGGAACACCTCGCCGACGCGAAGGGTCGCGCGTTCATGATGGGCTACGACGACCTCAACGCCCTCCACGCCGGCATTGTCGATGAAGCAGCACGACGTCCCCACCAGGTTTTCTCGGGCGGCTCATGGCTGTCCGCGTCTCGCCTGAGGCATCTCGAGAGGTGCGGGATGCCTCAAGGCCTAGGTAGGTGGGCGGGAAGTTCGTACGGCGGTGAC
>JBKPKI010000098.1:0-7149 GCA_046731055.1 Actinomycetota bacterium
ACGAGGGCCGTTTGAGCGTACTTGAGGCCCTAGTCCGCAAGCCGGCCTAGCTAGGTGGGCAGTGTCGGAACTCCCATCCTCGGAAGACCTCGACCCCTCCACAGGCACCGACGCGCCGACCCCTCCAACCACGACCGGACCGCCTCGGTCACGCAGATGTCAGGACACGTACGCGCGCGAGGCTCCGTAAGCTGGCTCGGAGTCGGCCTTTCTGCGAGCGGCTCAGCGTGACGCCCTGCGCGGCCCGTTCTGCGAACGATGTGACACGGATGTGACACACAACGGCCGGGGCGCCGAGGCAGCCTCGGCCTCTAGGCTTTTGACCTGCGAAAACGTGGCGCGCCCGAAGGGATTCGAACCCCCAACCTTCTGATCCGTAGTCAGATGCTCTATCCGTTGAGCTACGGGCGCGGGTCGCCGCCCTGACCGCGCTGCATGAACCGGACCAACGGCCGACGACGACGCGCCAGACTACCGCCTCGCCGCGGGGGCGACGAAATCCCGACGAGACCTCTGCATACCAAGGCTTTCCGACGCCTTTCGCCGCGCACGGCTGCAACTTTCGGAAAGCCAGCTGAAGGCGCTGCCTTTGTGATTCGTTTCACGAGCATCTCTCCGGCTCGGACGGACAGGCCCTCTCAGCGCGGCGTACGGTGGCGCATCAGGTGTTCAGCATGTGGACAAGCGAAGGCGGACCGACATGACGACCGAGGCCTCCCAAACCAACGACACGCTCGCCGGCGGTACGACGCATACCCGCCTGCAGGCCTGGGTCGACGAGGTGGCCGCACTGACCACCCCGGACGACGTTGTCTGGGTCACCGGCTCCGATCAGGAGTGGACCCGCCTCACCGAACGGCTCGTCGATGCCGGCACGTTCACCCGTCTCGACCCGAAGACCAAGCCGAACAGCTTCTACGCGCGCTCTACGCCGAACGACGTCGCCCGCGTCGAGGACTGCACGTTCATCTGCTCCCGCGAGAAGAAGGACTCCGGACCGACCAACAACTGGATGGACCCGGACGAGATGAAGGAGATCATGCGGGGGCTGTATGCGGGCTGCATGCGGGGTCGCACGATGTACATCATCCCGTTCGTCATGGGCCACCTCAATTCGCCGAATCCGATGTTCGGTGTCGAGATCACCGACTCCGAGTACGTCGTCGTGTCAATGCGCGTGATGTCGCGCTGCGGCGTCAACGTGCTGCGCCGCATGGAGGAGACCCAGGCCGACTACGTGCCCGGTCTGCATTCGATCGGCGCGCCGCTCGAGCCGGGTCAGGCCGACGTGCCGTGGCCGTGCAACGACACCAAGTACATCGTCCACTTCCCCGAGGAGCGCACGATCTGGTCGTACGGCTCGGGATACGGCGGCAATGCGCTGCTGGGCAAGAAGTGCTACGCGCTGCGGATTGCCAGCGCCATGGCCCGCGACGAAGGCTGGCTCGCCGAGCACATGCTGATCCTCAAGCTCGTCTCGCCGGAGCAGCAGGTCTACTTCATCGCCGCGGCGTTCCCGAGCTCGTGTGGCAAGACCAACCTCGCCATGCTGGAGCCGACCGTTCCAGGCTGGAAGGTGGAGACCCTCGGCGACGACATCGCGTGGATGCGGTTCGGGAACGACGGTCGGCTGTATGCGGTCAACCCCGAGTTCGGCTTCTTCGGGGTCGCGCCGGGCACCAACGAGAAGACCAACCCCAACGCCATGCGCACCATCGAGAAGGGCAACTCGGTCTTCACCAACGTCGCACTCACCGACGACCACGACATCTGGTGGGAGGGCATGGAGAATGAGCCGGCCCACGCCATGTCCTGGAAGGGCGAGGACTGGACGCCGGCCAGTGAGGAGCCGAGCTCCCACCCGAACTCGCGATACTGCACGCCGATCCGGCAGTGCCCGATCCTCGCGCCCGAGTACGACGACCCGGCCGGCGTGCCGATCTCAGCGATCTTCTTCGGCGGTCGACGCCGGACCACGGTTCCGCTCGTCACCGAGTCGCGCGACTGGGTCCATGGGACGTTCATGGGCGCGACGCTCTCGTCGGAGACCACCGCGGCGGCCACCGGCGAGGTTGGCGTCGTGCGGCGCGACCCGATGGCGATGCTGCCGTTCATCGGGTACAACGCGGGCGACTACTTCTCGCACTGGATCAAGGTCGGCAAGGACGCCGATGCCGAAAGGCTGCCGAAGATCTTCTACGTCAACTGGTTCCGCCGCGACGACGACGGCAGCTTCCTGTGGCCAGGGTTCGGCGAGAACTCTCGCGTCCTCAAGTGGGCGATCGAGCGGATGGAGGGCCGGGCGGCCGCCGTGGAGACGCCGATCGGCCACGTCCCGACGCCCGAGTCGCTCGACACCGAGGGTCTCGACCTGACACCCGAGGAGCTCGAGGCGGCCCTTGCCGTCGACGCCGACGAGTGGCGAGCGGAGGTCCCGGAGATCGAGGCCTGGTTCGACACGATCGGGGAGGCGCTGCCGACCCAGCTGAGGGTCGAGCTCGACGGCCTCAAGGCGCGGCTCGGCGTCGCCTGAGCCATTCACACCTGAACACGACGCCCCCGACCGGTTCCGGTCGGGGGGCGTCGACTGAGGCGTGGTCAGACGGCGGTTACGTGCTCCGCCTGCGGGCCCTTCGGCCCCTGGGTGATGTCGAACTCGACGCGCTGAGCCTCGTCGAGCGAACGGTAGCCGTTCGTCTCGATGGCCGAGTAGTGAACGAAGACGTCGGGCCCGCCGCCGTCCTGCGCGATGAAGCCGAAGCCCTTCTCGGCGTTGAACCACTTCACAGTGCCTTGTGCCATGGGGGTAACTCTTTCCTGATGGAGCGAGGGGCCTACGGGTTCGTATGCCCTCTGGCTGCGATCTGACCCCAACGGTGTCGGGCGGGAGCCCGGGCCAAAAAGAAGGCCCGCGTTGGCGGGCCGAACTTCGTCAAGCGAGGAACTGTCACTGCAACCACGACAACCGTAGCAGTGATCGGTCCCGGAACGTACCGCGGCACGGTCCCGAACGGCGTGGCGCGGCCGCGGCAACCTCGGTTCGCATATCTGGTCGTATGCCGGTTCCGGTCGTGAGCACAGCCGATCCCGCGATACGACCGGGTATGCGACGCGCTGCAGGAACGGTCCGGCTAGCGCTGGCCGCGCGCGTGCGGGCCGAACCCCTGACCGGGCTGCTGCTGACCTGGCGCCTGCTGCTGACCTGGCGCCTGCTGCCCCGGAACGCTCCCGCCCGGAGCGAGCTGACGACCCTGGCCCCCGCCCGGGCCGACCCCCCGGCCACCACGCTGGTCGCTCGGCGTCTGGATCCCGTGAGGGGATGCCGCCGCCCCGGCGATGGCTCCGGCAGTGGTGAGCGCCAGCGCGATGGCGGCGATCGCCGCAGTGCGCTTGCCGCTCCATCGCGACGGCTCGATCGGGGCGGCCGCCGCGCCGACCGGTGCGTTCGGAGCGTCCTGCGGCACGCTGTCCTGCACCGGCGAACGAGCCAGGCGCGGCACCGGGGCGGTGCGCTGCGGCATCGGCATGGTTTGCGGCGGACCTGTGAGCGGGATGGAGAACCCGGGCGGCGGCGACACGGGAGGCTGGACGGTCACGCTGACAGCCTCGGCGTGGAGACTGTGACGAACCTGTGGCAGAGATATCGCTGCACTGGAGCCAGCTCGCGCTCGAAGCCGCCCACCACAGGACGTCCACAGGA
This sequence comes from Actinomycetota bacterium, assembly GCA_046731055.1. GTDB lineage: Bacteria > Actinomycetota > Actinomycetes > Actinomycetales > Dermatophilaceae > Lapillicoccus. The sequence goes on from JBKPKI010000098.1 coordinate 3,701, forward strand.
ACGGCATAGCATCGGCATACGGCCCGCCAAGGCAGCGGGATCACAGTGAGGACATGAACACGCTCTCCGCTCGCGCTCAGAAGCTCATGCGTCCCGACGGCACTGCGCCGCGGGTGCTCGTCGTCGACGACGAGCACAACCTCACCGAGCTGCTCAGCATGGCGCTGCGCTACGAGGGCTGGGAGGTCAGGTCGGCCGGGACCGGAATGGCCGCCGTCCGCGCCGCCCGAGAGTTCGAGCCCGACGCCGTGGCCCTCGACATGATGCTGCCCGACATGGACGGCATGGAGGTGCTCCGCCGCATGCGGGAGCACAACCAGCGGATCCCCGTCCTCTTCCTCACGGCGCGGGACGCCGTCGAGGACCGCATCGCCGGCCTCACCGCCGGCGGCGACGACTACGTGACCAAGCCGTTCAGCCTCGAGGAGGTCGTCGCGCGGCTCCGAGCGCTCATGCGCCGGACCGCGGTCATCGCCGCCGAAGACGAGGACTCCGTTCTCGTCGTGGGCGACCTGACCCTCGACGAGGACAGCCACGAGGTCACCCGGGCGGGCGACCCGATTCAGCTCACCGCCACCGAGTTCGAGCTGCTGCGCTATCTCATGCGGAACCCCAAGCGAGTCCTGTCCAAGGCGCAGATCCTCGACCGGGTGTGGAACTACGACTTCGGCGGCCAGGCCAACGTCGTCGAGCTTTACATCTCCTACCTGCGCAAGAAGATCGACGCCGGCCGTGAGCCGATGATTCACACCATGCGAGGCGTGGGCTATGTCCTCAAGCCTGCGAACTGAACGGCTCGACCCTGATCTCGTCGTCGAACCCGGCGACGATCCCGAGGCCGCCGAAACACCGGCTGCCCAGCCGCGCCATCGCTGGCTCACGCCGAGCGCTTGGACTCTGCGCAGCAAGCTGGTCGCCTCGATGCTCGTCCTCTTCACGGTGGTGAGCATCGTTACCGGCGCCACCACGGTGCTCTTCCTGCGCCAGGTGCTCGTCGGCCAGGTCGACCAGTCTCTTGTGGGCTCTATCAATCGGATTCGCGGCTTCGGCATCCCAACCGCCGGACGTGGCGGTCCCGGTGACCAAGGACTCACCGCCGCGCTCAGCATCGACGGATCGTTCACGTCTCAGGGTTACGCCCAGGGTCGAGACCCGGGCAGCGGTACGGAGAAGCTCAGCGACGACGTCCTCGCCACCCTTTCGGCTGCCGGGCTGGGCCCGAACCCGACGACGATCCAGCTGGGCGACCTCGGCTCCTACCGGGTGATGGCTCAGCAGGCCATGATCACGTCTCCGGGAAGCCCGCCGAATCCGGCCGTCGTCGTCGTGGGCCTGCCGTTAGCGAAGCAGAACGCGACGATCGTCAACACGGCGCTGGCCGTGAGCGGTGGTGTGCTGCTGGGCCTCGTTGCGGTCGGCATCGGCGGGATGTGGCTGGTCCGACGAAACCTTCGGCCTCTCGATCGCGTCGCCGCGACGGCCACGCGAGTCTCGCACCTCCCGCTTTCCGAGGGCAGGGTCGACCTGGTCGAGCGGGTTCCCGCGGAGGACACCGACACCAATACCGAGGTGGGCCAGGTCGGAGCCGCCTTCAACGAGATGCTCGACCACATCGACAACGCCCTCAACGCCCGGCAGAAGAGCGAGGAACGGGTCCGCCAGTTCGTCGCCGACGCCAGCCACGAGCTGCGCACGCCGCTCGCCTCGATCCGCGGGTACGCGGAGCTGACCCGTCGCGAGCAGGAGTCGGTGCCGCCGCGGGTGACGCACGCCATCGGGCGTGTGGAATCCGAGGCGATGCGCATGACTGCCTTGGTCGACGACCTGCTGCTCCTCGCCCGCCTCGACGCGGGGCGGCCGCTCGACCACGAGACCGTCGACCTCACCGAGATGGTCGTCAACGCCGTGAGCGACGCCCACGCCGCCTCCCCCGACCACGTCTGGCAGCTCGACCTGCCGGACGAGCCCGTCGTGATCCAGGGCGACCCGGCGAGGCTCCACCAGATCGTGGCTAACCTGCTTGGCAACGCGAGGACGCATACCGCTCCCGGGACCGTGGTACGCACCAGCATCGTCCGCGAGCCGCATCGGGCCCGAATCACCGTGCGCGACAACGGTCCTGGCATCCCCAAGGAGCTGCAGGCAGACGTGTTCCAGCGCTTCGCCCGGGGCGACACCTCACGGAACCGCGCCGCCGGCAGCACCGGGCTGGGACTCTCCATCGTCGCCGCCGTCGCCCAGGCGCACGGCGGGTCGGTCTCCCTCGACAGCGTCCCCGGCGACACGACCTTCAGCGTCATACTGCCCGCCTGAGACAGCGGACGAGCCCGGCCGCAGCCGCGCATACAGGAACACGGCCGGAGTGAGCACGACCGCGCTGGCGACGAGGGCCGTCGAGGTCGACGTGCGGTTGGCCAGCGCGCCGAGCGGCGGTCCACCGACGACCTGACCGACCGCGTCGAGCTGCGAGGTCATCGAGATGACGGTCGCGCGCGTGCGGGACGAGAGGTTCCGGTTGAGCCACGCCGAGCGGATCGGTGCCGCCAGCGCCAGGGCCGCCCGGCGACCCCACAGGCCGGCGAGGACCAGCCAGAGCACGCCGCCCACCGCGACGGCGACCACGAAGAGCGCCTGCACACCGACCAACGCGGCGAGCAGCCACGTGGGGTGTTCCGCACTCACGAGTCGCGAAGCGAACCGGTTGACGACGACCGACACCACAAGCGCCACCAGGGTCCCCGCCAGGGCGATCGCCGTGAACCACACGACTTCGCCGTCGAGGCCGACGACGTCGGGGAGTTCGAACGACTCCAGCACCCGAACCGTCCACAGTCGGTCGAACGCCTCGCTGGCCAGCCCCATGACAAGGCTGACGACCGCGATGGTCCGGACGACCGGACGGAGGCGGGCGACCCTCATACCCTCTCGAGCCGTTCCCAGCATGTGCCGCATGGTCTCCCGCTCGTTCGCCGGCGTGCGGTGGAAGTGCCTCTCCGGCATGACGAGGAGCAGGACGACCGCCAGCACGAGCAGGCCCACCCCGCAGGCCATCAACGGGACGCCCAGACCGAGCAGGCCCAGGGCGCCGGCCGCGAGTGGCGCCACTAGAGCCAGCGCGAGGCTCAGCTGCGTCTCGCGGGTGAACACCGGACCGACCGCATTCTCGCCGATCTCGTCGGTGATCCACGCCTCGTCGGCACCGGACAGGAAGGTGGATCCGGTCCCCCACACCACCTGGGCGACGAGAACCGCGGCGAACGTCGGGACGAGACCCTGGAGCAGCATGCCCGCCCCGATCAGCAACACCCCGAGAAGGACGGAGAGCCGACGGCTGTGGAGGTCCGCGACGATGCCGGTCGGGATCTCCAAGAGGAAGCAGGTGGCCTCGAGGACGGTGCCGACGAGGACCATCTGCAGCGGGGAGAGGCCGACGACGGTGAGGTAGTAGA
>JBKPKI010000099.1:0-3844 GCA_046731055.1 Actinomycetota bacterium
TCGCAACCGGGCGCTCGCCGACATCACCCGACGCCTGTCCGCCGAGCGCGTCCGAGCGCTGCTTCGCGGCGGACCGGTCGACGTCACGGCTCAGTCATGGTTGCCACTCGGGCCGTGGCGGGCTGTCGTCCTGGGGCCGACCGGACCGACGGCGACTTCCAGCGGCGTCGAGGTCGACCTCGACGTGTGGGAGTCACGGTTCCGACGCGCGGGCTGGCGGCAACCGCTGACGGCCGACGTCGACGACATGGCCTACGCGCTGGTCGCCACAACGACCGCCCCAGGACGAGCCCCGCAGCCCGGGACGTGGCCCTGGCTGCTCAGCGTGGCGGTCGCCAGCGACGACACTCAGGAGCGGACCTGGGTGGCGGCCGGAGTCATGGCGGCGGCGCCCGGTGACCTCGCCGCGTCGGCACGAACCGCCGGCCAGGCGGCGAGCCTCCGCCGGGACAACCCCGCCCTCGGCACCGCCCCGACCGCCGAGGAGCACTGGGCGAGGCTGACTGTCGCCGACGCGGTCGATGCAGTCGCCGCTCGCGGTTCACGGGACGCGCTCGCCGGACCCGTCGCCGCTCTGGCCGAGCACGACCGCCGGCGACACACCGCATACGTGGTCTCGTTGGCGGCCTGGCTCGACCACCCCGGCGAGCCGACCGCAGCGGCGAAAAGCCTTGGGGTGCACGTCAATACGCTCCGGCACCGGATGATGCGCATGAGCGAGGTTGCGCCGCTGCGGCTCGACGACCCGACCGAGCGCCTGGCGCTCCGCATACAGCTCGCCGCCCGGGAGCGGTGAACGTCAGTCCGCCCAGATGTTGTCGTGGTAGCGCATGAACTCGTCGTACTCCGCGTCGGTCATCGTCTCGCCGGCCTGGCGTCGGGCCAGCCCCTCGAAGTACGCCTCACGAGGCGCTCCGGGCGCGAAGTGCAGGAGCATCGTCGCGGCGGTGCCTTCGACGTTCTTGAAGCCGTGCAGGCCGCCCGGCGGCACGTGGGCGAAGTCACCGGGCCGTGTCGTCACCCACTGGCGGCCGTCGTAGATCTCGACCTCTCCGGTCAGGATGTAGAACGACTCGGCCATCGTCCGGTGGAAGTGCGGATCGGGGCCGCCGACGCCCGGGCCGAACTCCCAGCGGTAGAGCCCGAACAGCCCGTCGGTCCCGGCACCGGTGGCCAGGTGGTGCACCCGGGTGCCCTTGGGGTAGACGAGCTCGGGCTCGTGGTCAGTGGACCGGATCGTCGCCGACACCTCTCCGGCGTCTCCGGTGTAACGGACGGGCGGGTATGCGGGCAGTTGGGTCACTAGTCCTGCCTACCAGACGTTCCGCATGCCGCCCGCGCAGATCCCGTTGCCAGCGCGCAGACCGTGAACGGTGTGCGCGCTGACCACAAGGTGTGCGCAGAGGTTTTCTGATCGCTAGCGTCTGCACCGACCCGAAGTCTCCAACCGCTGGGTCGAGATCCCAGCACCGCTCGGCGCATCGCGCCTGCTTAGGGTTGCCGGGTGGACTACGGGCAGGAGCTGCGGTTCGGACTGTTCCCCAGCCCTGATGCGGCGCACCTCGACCGGGTCCTCCTGCTCGCCGAGGTGGCCGAGGTCAGCGGCCTCGACCTCGTCACCCTCCAGGACCACCCCTACCAGTCGCGGCACCTCGACGCCTGGACCCTGCTCACCGTCCTCGCCGCGCGCAGCAGCACCCTCCGGTTCGCCCTGAACGTCGCGAACCTGCCGCTACGCCCTCCCGCGGTCCTGGCCAAGAGCGTCGCCACCCTCGACCTCGTCACCGGCGGCCGAGTCGATCTCGGCCTCGGCGCCGGAGCGTTCTGGGACGCCATCGTGGCTGCTGGCGCCACCCGCCTCGCGCCGGCTGAGAGCGTGGACGCCCTGGGCGAAGCCATCGAAGTCATCCGCGGCGTCTGGCGATCCGACGGGCCCTCGGTGCGGGTAGACGGCCGTCACCACCGCGTCACCGGACTCCATCCGGGTCCGGCTCCGGCGCATCCGGTCGAGATCTGGCTCGGGGCGTACAAGCCGCGGATGCTGAGGCTCACCGGGCGGTATGCGGACGGCTGGCTCCCCAGCATGGGCTACGCCGACCCTGACCAGCTCGGCGAGATGAACGACGTGATCGACCAGGCGGCGCGGGACGCCGGCCGCGACCCCTCGTCGGTGCGACGCCTCTACAACGTCTTCGGCGCCTTCAGACCTGGACAGAGACGAGGTGGCGCCCTCTCCGGAACCGCCGAGAACTGGGCCGAGCAGCTCGCCGCCCTCGCGCTCGAGGACGGGATGAGCACGTTCATCCTCGGCACTGACGACCCGGACGACGTCCGCCGGTTCGGCCAGGAGGTCGTCCCACGGGTTCGCGACCTCGTCGACGAGGCGAGACGCAGCGGAGCAGGTGCGACCCCGACGCCCGCTGCAGCCGAGGTCGTTGCCACCAGTTCGACCACAGCGCAGCGAGACTCGCCACTCGACGTTCACCCGACCCCCGATCAGGGCACCCGGCTCAGCGACCAGGCGGCCTGGGACGAGAGCAGCCGCCCGACGTTCCCGATACCCGCGACCTTCCACTATTCCGCCGTCCAGCAGGCCGCGCCACAGCACCTCATCGACGTCCACGACGCGCTCCGCGCCGAGCTCGCCCGGCTCCGCGACCTCGTCGAGCAGGTCTCGGACGGCCAGACGTCGGTCGGCTCCGCCCGGTCGGCGATCAACCGGATGACGCTGCGGCAGAACAACTGGACCCTCGGCGCCTACTGCGAGCAGTACTGCCGGATCGTCAGCGGCCACCACACCCTCGAGGACGTCAGCGTCTTCCCGCACCTGCGTCGCGTCCACGGCGCCGGCCCCGTCCTCGACCGCCTCGCCGAGGAGCACGAGGTCATCGCGGACCTCCTGGACCACCTCGACCGCGCGCTCGTCGCCCTCGTCGCCGACGAAGACTCCGGGACCGAGACGCTGCAGGAAGTCCTCGACCTCGCCACCGACGCGCTGCTATCACACCTCTCGTACGAGGAGCGGGAACTGCTGCATCCGTTGGCGCAGGCCGGGCTTCAGTGACGGTTCTGGATACGGACCATGGCCTCGCGCACCGCGGCAGCACCGGCGTCGGTTGACCCGGCCAGCCCCTCCACGACACCGCGTTGGTCCTCATCGGACCGGTTCTGGCTCAGCTTGGCCTTGGCCTCGACCCGCGTGACGGTCATCGAGACGCCCACGATGGCGCGCAGCTGACCCGAGACGAACTTCTCCGGCGCATCGTCGACCTGCCAGGCGACGCCGTCCGCCGTGCGGCCCTCGTGCCGGTTGGTCAGGCGGGTCACGGCCTCCCGCAGCCACTCCGGGTCGTCGTGCACCGTCACCGGACCGGCCAGGTGCACCGCCGAGTAGTTCCACGTCGGGACCACGCGACCATGCTCGCGTTTCGACGCATACCAGCGCGGGGTGATGTATGCGTCGGGTCCGGTCACGACCATCAGACCGACCGAGCCGGTGGTGATCCGCCGCCAGTGCTCGTTCGCCCGGGCGAGGTGAACGACCACCTCGTCACGATCCCAGAGCACCGGTAGCAGGGTGGCGTCCGGCACGCCGTCGGGCCCGACGGTGACGAGCTGTCCCACGTGCACGGCGCGGACCAGCTCCCGGATCTCGTCGAGGTCCTCCAGGGCGAAGTGGTGCGGAACGTACATGGCAGACCTCAGGGGTTGGCGGCGAGGAAGATGTAGGCCGCGAGCAGGACCATGTGCACGCCACCCTGCAACCGGGTGGCGCGACCGGGGACGACGGTGAGCATCCCGACCACGACGGTGATGGCGAGCAGGACCATCTGGGTCGCCCCGA
>JBKPKI010000100.1:0-23639 GCA_046731055.1 Actinomycetota bacterium
GATCGCGTCCCAGGCCGGCCTGGGCGTCGACGACGAGGGGTATGCCGCGCGCCCGGCACACCTCCCACGCCAGCTCGACCGGCTGCCGGGTTCCGACTTCTCCGTTGGCGCTCTGCAGCGCGGCCACGACCGTCCCGGGGACGGCGAGCGCCTCCTCCCAGGAGTCCAGCCGGACCCGGCCGTCGCCGTCGACCGGCACCTCCTCCAGCAGGGTCGCGTCGTCGGCGGCAGCGGCCACCGCGCGGCCGGGCACGAGCACCGCGGAGTGCTCGACCGCGGCGGCGACCGTTCGCATCCCCCGTCGTCGCGACGCATACCGGATGCCTTCGACCGCCGCCGTCAGCGCGACCGGACCGCTGGGCAGGAAACTGAGCTCCGGCGGACGCACTCCGAGGCCCGAGGCGACCGCCTCGCGGGCGTCGTCGAGGAGGCGTCGAGCCTGGCGGCCCTCCGCGTAGAGCCGGCGTGGGTCCGCCCAGCCGGCGTCGAGCGCGGCCAGCAGAACCTCCCGAGCCGCCGGCAGAATCGGTCCGGACGCTCCGTCGAGGAGCACCCGAACCCCACCTGCTCCAGGGGGCCCCGGAGCCGCCGTCACGGCAGTCACGTTAGCCTCCCCGACTGGGCTCCACCGTCAGCGATTCCGGGGGGTCACCCAGTAGGGTGGCGACGTACGCTGAAGTCGTTCCCCGAGGTTCCGCCGACCCGGAAGGTTCCCTGTTGCGCACGCACCTACGACCGACCGCGCGCCAGACGCGTCGGGGAATCGCCGTCACCGGTCTGATCGTCGCGGCGAGCCTGGTGCTGAGCGGCTGCGCCAGCAACGGCACCGCCTCGAGCGGGTGGCTGCCGCAGGGCCAGAACGGCAGCCGGGTGACCGACAACGCCGCCCGCGTCACCGACCTCTGGGTCGGTACGTGGATCCCGGCGCTCTTCGTCGGTCTCGTCGTCTGGGGCCTGACCATCTGGGTGATGGTGGCCTACCGCCGGAAGAAGACGGACGTCGGCCTGCCGTCGCAGCTGCGCTACAACGTGCCGCTCGAGATCCTGTACACGATCGTCCCGGTCCTCATGGTGGCCGTGCTCTTCTACTACACGGCTCGGGACGAGTCGGCTCTCCTGGACGTCTCCCAGAAGCCGGACGTCACCATCAACGTCCTAGCCAAGCAGTGGAGCTGGGACTTCAACTACGTCGAAGCCGACGTGTACGAGTCGGGGGTCCAGACCGAGCTCGACAAGGCGACAGGGGAGCCGCTGAACCAGCAGCCGGTCCTCGTGCTCCCCGTCAACCAACGGGTCGAGTTCGTCCTCAACGCCCGCGACGTCATCCACTCGTTCTGGGTGCCAGCGTTTCTGCAGAAGCTCGACGTGATCCCGGGCAAGACCAACCGATTCCAGGTCGTAACGACCCAAGAGGGCACCTTCCAGGGCAAGTGCGCCGAGCTGTGCGGCGCCTACCACTCGCAGATGCTGTTCCAGGTCAAGGTCGTCTCCGAGGCTGCCTACCAGGCGGAGATCGCTCGGCTGAAGTCCATCGGCCAGACCGGTCAGCTGCCCATCGACCTCAACCGCGAGCCGGTGCTGCCCGCGGACCAGAAACTCGTCCCCTCCGCTAACGGGAGCTAGAAGAGATGGCCGCCACGACCACAACACCCACAACGGCCGGCGGGTCGACGCTCGAGTACTCCACCGGCGAGCGCGTGGCTACGCGGCGGAAGCTGCTGCCCGGCCAGACCTTCATCAAGTGGATTACGACCACGGACCACAAGGTCATCGGCAACCTCTACTTCATCACCTCGTTCATCTGGTTCCTCCTCGGCGGGATCATGGCGATGCTGATCCGCACGGAGCTGGCGGCTCCCGGCCTGCAGGTCGTCGACACCCCGGAGCAGTACAACCAGCTGTTCACGATGCACGGCACGATCATGCTGCTGCTCTTCGCGACCCCGCTGTTTGCCGGGTTCGCCAACGCGGTGATGCCCCTGCAGATCGGCGCTCCCGATGTGGCGTTTCCCCGCCTCAACATGTTGGCTTACTGGCTGTACTTCTTCGGCGGGATCATCGCCGGCGCGGGCTTCCTCACCCCCCAAGGGGCGGCGGCGTTCGGCTGGTTCGCCTACGCACCGCTCTCCGACAACAGCTACAGTCCCGGGCTCGGTGGCGACCTGTGGGTCTTCGGGCTGGCACTAAGCGGCTTCGGCACGATCCTCGGAGCGGTCAACTTCATCACGACGATCATCTGCATGCGCGCCCCGGGCATGACGATGTTCCGGATGCCGATGTTCACGTGGACGATCCTCGTGACGTCGATCCTCGTGCTCATCGCCTTCCCGATCCTCGCCTCGGCGCTGCTGGCGCTGGGTGCCGACCGACGGTTCGGGGCGCACGTCTTCGATGCCGAGAGCAACGGGGCGCTGCTGTGGCAGCACCTCTTCTGGTTCTTCGGTCATCCGGAGGTCTACATCATCGCGTTGCCGTTCTTCGGCATCATCAGCGAGGTCTTGCCCGTCTTCTCCCGCAAACCACTGTTCGGCTACAAGACGATGGTGTTCGCGCTCATCGCCATCGCCGCCCTGTCCTCGGCGGTCTGGGCACACCACATGTACGCGACCGGACAGGTGCTCCTGCCGTTCTTCGCGATCTTGACGATGTTGATAGCGATCCCGACAGGGGTGAAGTTCTTCAATTGGATCGGCACCATGTGGGGCGGGTCCATCACCTTCACCGCCTCCCTCATCTGGGCGATCGGCTTCATCGTGACGTTCCTCTTCGGCGGCCTCACCGGTGTCATCCTCAGCAGCCCCGCCCTCGACTTCCACCTCTCCGACAGCTACTTCATCGTCGCCCACTTCCATTACACGGTGTTCGGCACCGTGGTGTTCGCGATGTTCTCGGGGTTCTACTTCTGGTGGCCAAAGCTCACCGGCCGGATGCTCGACGAGCGGCTCGGAAAGATCCACTTCTGGATGTTGTTCATCGGGTTCCACACGACGTTCCTCATCCAGCACCTGCTCGGGATCGAGGGCATGGCTCGCCGCTATGCCGACTACCTCCCGGAGGAAGGCTTCCAGACCGCCAACGTCATTTCGACGGCCGGAGCCTTCCTCCTCGGTGCCTCGACGCTGCCATTCATCTACAACGTCTGGAAGACGTGGCGATACGCGCCGCTGATCGAGAACGACGACCCCTGGGGCTACGGCGGCTCGCTGGAGTGGGCCACCTCCTGCCCGCCACCGCGGCACAACTTCGACAGCATCCCCCGGATCCGTTCCGAGCGGCCGGCGTTCGACCTCCATCACCCAGAGGTTGCGCCGCCCACGGTCAAGGCGCCCGATGCACCGCCCTTGGTCAAGGCCATGGGACCCCCGGACCTGGGTGAGATGCCGGGTCACGAGCCCGGCGAGTCCGGTGAGACGCGTGGTCCTGGCCGCGGGGAGTCGACGCGATGAGGGTCGAGAGCCGGATGTTCCTGGTGATCACCTTCTTCTTCGTGCCGGTCGGCTTCCTCTATGGCTTCTGGACCCACTGGACCGAGCCGGTCGGCCCGTTCGGCCTGTTCCTCACCGCCGCCCTCTGCGGGCTGATCACCTTCTACCTCACCGTCACCGGCCGCCGGTTCACCAATCGGCCCGAGGACAACCCCAACGCGTTGATCTCCGAGCAGGAGGGCGACTACGGCTTCTTCACGCCGTACTCGTGGTGGCCGCTGTGGCTGGGCCTTACCGGGGCGATCTGCTTCCTCGGCCTCGCGGTCGGGTGGTGGCTCTTCATCATCGGCGCGTTCTTCGGGATCGTCTCGGTCATCGGGTGGACGTTCGAGCATTACCGGGGTCAGTACGCGAACTGACCCGTCTTGCGGTTAGTCCCACCCCAGTTCGTGGAGCCGTTCGTCGCTGATCCCGAAGTGGTGTGCGACCTCGTGGACGACGGTGACGGCGATCTCGTCGAGCAGCTCCTCGCGGTCGGCGCAGGCCCGGGTCAAGGGACCGCGGAAGATGGTGATCCGGTCCGGTAGCGACCCGGCGTCCCACCAGCCGTCCCGCTCTGTCAGTGGCACGCCCTCGTAGAGCCCGAGCAGGTCCGGCTCCTGCGGCGGTGGCTCCTCGTCGACCAGCACCGCGACGTTGCTCATCAGCCGGGCGAGCTCCTCGGGGATGAGGTCGAGGGCGTCTCCTACCGCCTCGCCGAACTCCGCCTCGCTCATCGCCGCCGGAGAGGTCACGCGTCCACTCTGGCACGCTGGCCGGCGTGACCAAGGACCTGCTCGTGCCTCCGCCCGTGCCGCACGGTGGCCGCGTCGCGGTGGTCTCGCCGTCGTGGGCGGCCCCCGAGCGGTACCCCGCGGTCCACGAGCAGGCCCTGCGTCGGCTTCGTGAGGTCGTCGGGGTCGAGCCAGTGGAGTATGCCTTCACGCGCCGGTCCGCGAGCCCTGCGCAACGCGCTGAGGATCTGATGGCGGCGTTCGCCGATCCGTCCGTGGGCGCGATCCTCGCGACGATCGGCGGCGACGACCAGATGACCGTGCTCCGCCACCTCGACGCTGACGTCGTCCGCAAGCACCCCACGCGGTTCCTCGGTTACAGCGACAACACGAACCTGTTGAACTGGCTGTGGTTCCACGGGGTCGCGGGCTTCCACGGCGGATCGACCCAGGCGCATGTCGGCCCGGGACCGTCCATCCATCCCGACCATCTGGCGTCGCTGTCCGCCGCTCTGTTCGGCGGCGAGCTGGTCGTCACGGAGGCGGACCGATTCTCCTTCGCCGCCCTGGACTTCGTCCGGGACGGCGTGGCTCCGTTCGGTACGAGGTGCCGTGGAGCTCGCCCCGAGTCCTCACCGACCCACCCTCTATGCGTCCGGCGGATCCGTGGAGCTGGCACCGCGCGGACCGCAGCGTCACCGGCCCCACTTGGGGCGGCAACCTCGAGGTTCTCTCGTGGACGCTCGGCGTCGGCCGTTGGGTGCGGCCTCAGGACGCATACCGAGGGGCGGTCCTGCTTCTGGAGACGTCGGAAGAGCGACCCTCGGCCCTCGAGGTGTTCCGCACGCTGCGCGTCATCGGCGAGCGCGGGCTGCTCGAGCAGTTCGCCGCGGTTGTCGTGGCGCGAGCCCGGGCCAGCGACATGTCCAACCCCGAGACCGGGTTGCGAGGGCCGTCGGACGAGGAGCGCTACCGCTACCGCGCCGAGCAGGAGGAGGCGGTGCTCCGCGCGCTCGACACCTATGTGCCCGACGCGCCGGTATGCGTCGGGGTCGACTTCGGGCACACGTCGCCACAGTGGGTGTTGCCCTACGGCGGTCTGGTGACCGTCGACGGGCCGGCGCGGCGGCTGGTCGCGCGGTACTAGCGACGAGGGAAAGGTGAGACTAGAGGCCCTTCTCCGGGGCGCGCTTGACGACCTCGCGTTCCGAGGTCGGCGACGCGAGACCCTGCGTCTCCGGAGGCCCTTCGACGGAGATCGACGTCTTCGGCGGCGGCGTGATCGCCTCGTGCTCGCCGTGCGCATGCGCGGCGGCCAGCTCGGCGGGTGTGACCGGCGCGACCCGGTCCTTGAAGTAGAAGTGGGACAGGCGGGCCCGGATCCGCTCGGAGCGGGCGTGCTTGGCGGCGACCCCGTTCGCGTCGCTCTGTGAGCCGAGCACCAGCGGTTCGGGCACCTCCTGCTGCACGAGCGGCCAGCGCTCGTACGCGTCCAGCGGCTCGTGCTTCTCGAAGAACCGGCCCTCCGCGGTGCGGATGATCGTGCCGCTCTCGCGGCCGTGCAGGACCTTGTCGCGGTCGTGGCGCTGGAGGCTCAAGCAGATTCGCTTGGTCACCCAGAACGCCAGTGGGGGCACCACGAAGCACGCCAACCTCAGTGTGTTGGTGATGTCGTTGATCGACAGGTGCATCTTGATGGCGATGATGTCGTTGCCGGCCGCGGTGAAGAGGATGAGGTAGAACGACAACGCCATGACGCCGAGGCCGGTGCGGACCGGAGCGTTGCGCGGCCGGTCGAGCAGGTGGTGCTCCCGGTTGTCCTTGGTGACCCACTTCTCGAGGAACGGGTAGGCGCCCTGGATGGTGAAGAGCACCGGGATGAGGGCGATCGCCCCCAGGAACACGTTGAAGCTCCAGGTGCGGCCCAGAGCCTCGAACTCGAGGAATCCTGGCAGCAGCCGCAGTGCGCCGTCCGCGAAGCCCATGTACCAGTCGGGTTGAGAACCCGCCGTGATCGGCGACGGGTCGTAAGGCCCGTACGCCCAGATCGGGTTGATGGTCACCAGCGCCGAGATCAAGGCGACGACCCCAAAGACGAGGAAGAAGAAGCCGCCCGCCTTGGCGATGTAGACCGGCATGAACGGGTAGCCGACGACGTTCATGTTCGTGCGGCCCGGCCCGGGATACTGCGTGTGCTTGTGCACGAAGACCAGCACGATGTGGGCCGTGAACAGACCGACCAGGATCGCCGGAAGCAGCAGGATGTGCACCGAGAAGAGGACCGGGATGATCGTCTCGCCTGGGAACGGGCCGCCGAAGGCGATGTATGCGATGTAGGTGCCCACGATCGGAATCGACTGCATGAACCCCTCGGCCGCGCGGAGCCCGGCGCCAGAGAGCAGGTCGTCGGGAAGCGAGTAGCCGGCGAAGCCCTCGATGAGCGCCAGCATCGACAGGATCGTGCCGATCACCCAGTTGATCTCACGGGGCTTGCGGAACGCGCCGGTGAAGAACACCCGCAGCATGTGCACGGTGATGGCGACGATGAAGAGCAGAGCCGCCCAGTGGTGGATCTGCCGGATCAGCAGCCCGCCTCGGACGTCGAAGGAGATGTCGACAGTCGACCGGTAGGCCTCGGACACCGTGATGCCTTGGAGCGGCAGGTAGGAGCCGTCGTAGACGACCTGACCCGCACTTGGAACGAACCAGAACGTCAGGAACACCCCGGTGAGCAGGCAGATGATCATCGAGTACATCGCGATCTCGCCGAGCATGAAGGTCCAGTGGTCCGGGAAGACCTTTTTCAGCAGGAACGCGACGAACCCCGCACCGCCGGTGCGGTCGTCCAGCCACCCGGCGATCCCGCCGGCCGCCTTCATGCCGCCGCTCGGTGCCGATTCGGGCACCTCGTCGTGCTCGCGCAGCGCCTCGGCACTGCGAGGGTTCACGCGCTCATTCGTTGACGAACTCATTGCGCTCCCAGAAGCTCGGGCCCACCGGTTCGGTGAAGCCTTGGGTTGCGACGAGATACCCCGAGGCGTCGACGGTGATCTTCAGCTGCGGCAGCGGCCGCTTGGCCGGACCGAAGATGACGTCCATGTCCCTCGTGGCATCGAAGGTCGACTGGTGGCACGGGCAGAGCAGGTGGTGCGTCTGCTGCTCGTAGAGACCCACGGAACAGCCCACGTGCGTGCAGACCTTGGAGTAGGCGATGATCCCCTGGTAACCCCAGTCCTGGGTCTTGCGGCCCCGGTCGTCGTCGGCGAACTGCGACGGGTCGAGCCGCATGAGGATCACCGCGGCCTTGGCCTTGTCCTCGAGGACGTGCGTGCTGTCCTTGAGAGTCTCCGGCATGACGTGGAACACCGAACCGATGGTGACGTCGCTCGCCTTGATCGGGGTCAGCTCCGGGTCGCGCATCAGCCGGATCGGCGTGCCGGGAGAGCCGTCCGAGTTCTTCGGGACGTCCCAGAGCGTCTCCGCCAGCTCACTGATCTGCGTGGGGTTCCCGAGCGAGCCGGCCACCTGGACGACGAAAGGCAGTGCGAAGAGCCCCAGTGCGCCGCCGAGCGAGTACTTGAGCAGGGGGCGGCGGCCCAGCTGGGCCATCTCCCCGCCGCCGACGATGAGGTCGGCCGCCTTCTTGCGAGTGGCGTCCGATGACCGCTGGAGGTGACGCTCCTCGACGATCTCCTCGTCGGGCATGATCGCCTTCGCCCAGTGCACTGCACCGAACCCGATGCCGAGCAGCGAGACAGCCATCGTCACGCCGAGGACGAGGTGCAACAGGTTGGTTGTGCCGATCCCCGGCACGAAGACGTCGACGGTGTAGTCGATGGCGAAGTAGGCGACGAGGAAGGCGACCGTGGCCAGCATCGACACGCCGAACAACGTGGCGACCTGACGCTCGGCGCGTTTGCCGGCGGCTTGGGTCTCATCGGCGAGGCGGTGGACGTGCGGAGGCAGGCCGGGGTTCACGAACCGCTCTGGCAGCACCGCTACGTCATGGCCGCCGTCACCGCGGCGCGCGGGGACGCGGCTGGCCGAGCCATCGTCCTCGACCATGGTGCCGCCGCCGTGCGGTGTCTCCTCGTCGCTCATGTAGGCATCGATCCTGTCGACTGGTCCTGCTGACGATTAGAACAAATTTGTGCGGGCATTGCAGTAGCGGGTGTCACGCGGCTTTCGAGCCCAACCACACCGCGATGCCGATCATGATTCCGAGGCCGAAGATCCAGATGAACATGCCCTCCGACACCGGCCCCAGGTTTCCGAGGTTCATTCCTCCCTGTTGGGGCCGCTCGTAGACGCCGTTGATGAACGCGATGACGTTCTTCTTGTTCTCCGGCGTGATGTTCTGGTCGTTGAACACGGGCATCGACTGCGGGCCGGTGAGCATCGCCTCGTAGATGTCCCTGTTCTCGACGCCCTTGAGGGTCGGCGCATACTTCCCACGGGTCAGCGCACCACCGGCGCCGGCGAAGTTGTGACACATCGCGCAGTTGACGCGGAAGATCTCGCCGCCGAGCGCGACGTCCGCCCCCTCGGTGTTGAGCTGCTCCTCGGTCGGAATGGCCGGGCCGGGAGCCAGGGACGCGACGTAAGCGGCGAGCGCGGCGATCTCCTCCTCGCTGAACTTGATCTCGTCCTGGCGCTGGGCCTGGACGGCCGGCCCAGCGAGCGGCATTCGGCCGGTCCCGACCTGGAAGTCGACGGAGGCCGCGCCCACGCCGACCAGGGTTGGCCCGTCGTTGGTGCCCTGGGCGTTGAGTCCGTGGCACGTCGCGCAGTTGGCGAGGAACAGCTGGCGCCCGGTGGCGACGTCGTCGGCGGAGGGTGCCGACGCCTGGGCCGACTTCGGGGCCAGCAGCGAGTACGCGGTGCCGACCAGGACCAGCCCGAGGAACAGCAGGATCGCGATCGCGGCGGGGTGGCGGCGGCGGGCGGCCAAGGCGTTCAACGAGCGGTCCTCACATCCGGGGGCTGAGATGACTTCCTGCGTCGACCCTGTCGCCGGGTCACTTGAGCAGGTAGATCGTGGAGAACAGGGCGATCCACACGACGTCGACGAAATGCCAGTAGTACGAGGTGACGACGGCGCCGATGGCTTGCGAATGCGTGTAGCGCTTGGTGGTGAAGGTGCGACCCATGATGAGCAGGAAGGCGATGAGGCCGCCGGTCACGTGCAGTCCGTGGAATCCCGTGGTCAGATAGAAGACCGACCCATAGCGGTCGGACGAGAGCGTCACGCCCTCGCTGGCGAGGTCGGCGTATTCGAAGACCTGCCCACCGATGAAGAACGCGCCGAAGAGGTACGTCAGCACGTACCACTCGCGCATTCCCCATTCCCTGATCTCCCACAGCTTCCCGGTACGGGCTGGTTTTCCGGCCTCGGCCTTGAACACACCGAGCTGACACCACACCGACGAGATGACGAGAACGAGGGCGTTCACCGAGGCGAACGGGACGTTGAGCTTCTCGGTCTGCTCGGCCCACAGATCGGACGACAGCGAGCGGATCTGGAAGTACATGGCGAACAGCCCCGCGAAGAACATCAGCTCGCTGCCGAGCCACACGATGGTGCCGACCGACACCATGTTGGGCCGGGTCGCCGGACCGGAGCCCAGGGGCATGGAGCGCGACGGTGCTGCCGATGCGGTGGCCACGTCGTCATTATGGGGGCAAGGTCGGATCCCGCGCAGCAACACCCCGGCGGGGGAAGAGGGGGGAGGGCTGCCGTTCCGGGAGCGGTGTGTGCCGGCCGCCGCGGCTGATGGCCCTTCGCTACGATCGGCGCCATGACCGACTCGCCCGGTGGCCAAGGCTCCGCGCCGACCCTCTCGACCGATCCTGCTCCAGCAGGCCTCGGCTCGGGTGGGTCCGGTGTCCTGCCGGTCACGTCGATCCGGGTGCTGCTGTTCAGCGACGACAGCGCGACCCGCGACGCCGTGCGCCTGGCCGTCGGACGCCGTCCGGCCCGGGACGTCGAGGTGACCTCCTGGCTCGAGTGCGCCACTCCCGCGGCGGTCGTGACGGAGGTCGAGCGAAGCCGGTTCGACGTCCTGGTCCTCGACGGTGAGTCGTCGCCGATCGGCGGCCTCGGGCTGTCGAAGCAGCTGAAGAACGAGATCTTCGACTGCCCGCCGATCCTCGTGCTCACCGGTCGGCCGCAGGACGGCTGGCTCGCGGCCTGGTCCCAGGCCGACCTCGCCGTTCCCCACCCGCTCGACCCGATCGCCGTCGCCCGCGCGGTTGCCGAGCTGGGTCGCCGCGCGGCTTCCGCCGCCTGACCACGCCTTTGCCGACCACGTGCCGCTCGGTGGCTCACAAGTGACCGACACGGCTCCCGCCGTCACGCATACCTGGCCCGACGTCCTCACCACCCTGCTGGCCGGGATGGACCTCGGTGCCGAGCGGGCCGAGTGGGCGATGAACGAGATCATGTCGGGTGAGGCGACGCCGGCCCAGGTCGCCGGGTTCCTGCTGGCCCTCCGGGCCAAGGGCGAGACGGTCGACGAGATGCGAGGCATCGCCGACCAGATGCTCGCCCACGCGAACCGGATCACCGTGCCGGGTCCCACGCTCGACGTCGTCGGCACCGGCGGCGACCGCGCGCATACCGTCAACATCTCGACGATGGCGGCGATGGTGTGCGCCGCAGCCGGCGTGCGCGTCGTCAAGCACGGCAACCGGGCCGCATCGTCGTCGTCGGGCTCTGCCGACGTGCTCGAGGCGTTGGGCGTCGACCTCGGGCTGCCCCCGTCGCGGGTGGCGCAGGTCGCGGAGGAGGCGGGGATCACCTTCTGCTTCGCACAGGCGTTCCACCCAGGCTTCCGGCACGCCGGCGGCGTGCGGCGCGAGCTCGGGGTGCCGACGGCGTTCAACTTTCTGGGGCCGCTCACCAACCCGGCCCAACCCACGTATGCGGCGGTGGGGGTGGCGGACGCGCGGATGGCGCCGATCTTGGCCGGGGTGTTCGCGGCCCGTGGGCGCGA
The DNA here is from genome assembly GCA_046731055.1 of Actinomycetota bacterium. GTDB lineage: Bacteria > Actinomycetota > Actinomycetes > Actinomycetales > Dermatophilaceae > Lapillicoccus. Next base: position 11,194 of record JBKPKI010000100.1, read on the forward strand.
CGCCGCGGTGTTTCGCGGTGACGACGGGTTGGACGAGCTGACGTTGTCGACCACCTCGACCGTGTGGTGGGTCCGAGCCGGATCGGTGGCCGCGCGCGTCGTGGACCCGACGCGACTGGGCCTGTCGAGGCAGCCCACGTCGTCCCTGCGGGGTGGGGACGCGACGCACAACGCCGAGGTCGTGCGGGCGGTGTTCGCGAGTGAGCGGGGCGCGGTCCGCGATGCCGTGGTGCTCAATGCCGGTCTGGCGTTGGCGCTGACCGCTTCGGACTCGGGCTCGACGGCGGGGGCGTTCGAGGAGGACGTCCGGGCAGGGATGTCTCGGGCGGCGTCGGCCATCGACTCCGGCGCGGCGACGCGGCTCCTAGCGGCATGGGTGGCCGCGACGCGGACCGGCTGAGCGAGCCCTCCGGTCAGTCGCCGCCCTCGAGGCCGATCGAGAAGGCCTCTTCGGTGTCTCGCTTGGAGTAGGTGCGGAAGGCGATGTGGGTGTCAGTGCCGACCACGCCTTCGACCTTGTTGAGGCGGTCCGCGATGACGTCGGCCAGCTGCTCGTGGTCGCGCACGCGCACCATCGCGATGAGGTCCGCGTCACCGGTCACGGAGTAGACCTCGGTCACGCCGTCGAGCTCCGCAATGCCCTGGCCGACCTCCGGGATGCGGTCGACGTCGCAGCTGACCATGACGATGGCGGTGATCACGGGACGATTGAACTACAGGTATGCGTGGGTCCGGCCGCTGTCGGGCTCGGCCGACCCGGGATGCGCTGACCGCTGGCCTGCCGCGCTGACCGTTCTCCCTCAGTGCAGTGCGCAGGTGGTGAGCGCAACGGCTGGCAGTCGGGGTCAGCCGGCCGCGGCGAGGTCGCGGTCGAACGCCGCGACGTCGCTCGGCCGCCCCTGGTCGAGCAGGGCCCGCACTCCGCCGGCTCCTCCGACCGGACACGACCAGGAGCCGTCCAGCTCGACGATCCGCACGCCGGGCGACTCCAGCCAGCGCAGGATGATCTCGGTCTCTTCGGGCGTCGCGGCGGGAGACGGGTGGATCGGTGGCTCGACGATCTCGGCCGTGGCACAGAGGGTGCGGACGTAGACCATCGGATCGGCGCCCGGCGGGCTGACGCTGGTGCCGGCCAGCCGGCCGAACCGCACGCAGACCAGCTCCCAGCCACCGGGGTCGGCCCGGCGCGCCGCGACGATCTGTGGGCTGGCGGCGACGGGCGCGATGCGCTGGGTTCGGGCGGCCGCGCGGACCAGGTGGAGCAGCCGGTCGCGGACCGTGCCGGCGTCCTCGAATCGCTCCTGCTCCGACAGTGCTGCCATCCGAGCGAGCAGAGCGTCCGTCACCGGACGGGCGTCGCCGGTGAGGAGGCCGACCGCGTCGCCGACGACGGACGCATACTCTTCCGCGGTCTGCCGGCCCGAGCACGGCGCGCCGCACCGGCCCATCTGACCGAGGGCGCACTCGGACCGGTTGCCGTTGGGTGAGAGCTTGCCTCCGCACTGCCGCAGCGGGACCACCTCGTGGACCGCGGCGACCGCCGCCTCGGCCGACCGGCGTGACCGGAACGGGCCGAGGTAGCGCGCGCCGTCCGGCTTCACGTCGCGAACGATCGACAGTCGTGGAAACCGCTCCTGCGTCAGCTTGACCCAGATCACCCGCTCAGGACGCGTCGACCGGCGGTTGTAGCGCGGCTTGTGGGCGGCGATGAGGCGCAGCTCGCGGACCTGCGCCTCGAGGATCGTCTGGCAGACGATCGGCTGGATGCTCGTGGCCAGACCGACCATCTCGGCCATCCGGGACCGCTGCTCGGAGGCGGTGAAGTAGGACCGGGCGCGAGCGCGGATGTTGCGCGAGGTGCCGACGTACAACGGTCGGCCGCGCTCGTCCTTGAAGATGTAGACGCCCGGCAGCGGCGGCAGGTGCTCGGCGAGGAACCGCTTGCGCCGCTGCGCTGGCGTGACGCGCGAGGTGTAGCTGGACAGCTCCTCGAGGGTGTGCACGCCGAGGTTGCCGACCCGCTCGAGCAGGCCGTGGAGCACGTCGACCGTGGCCCGGGCGTCATGGAGGGCCCGGTGGTCGGGCGTCGTCGTCGCGCCGAACACGACGGCCAGGGAGGAGAGCCTGTGGTTGCGGGACTCGTCCTTCATCACCAGCTGGCGGGCGAGGTGGACGGTGTCGAGCACGCGGAACCCCGGCCACGGGTGACCAGTCGCGCGCGCCGCCTCTTTGAGGAACGACACGTCGAACCCGGCGTTGTGCGCGACGAGGACACTGTCGCGGGCGAACTCCAGGAACGCCGGCAACACCGACTCGATCCGCGGCGCCTGCCCGACCATGGCATTGGTGATGCCGGTGAGCACTTGGATGAAGATCGGGATCGGCTCGCCGGGACGGACCAGGGTCTGGAACTCGCCGAGCACCTCCCCGCCGCGCACCTTGACCGCTCCGACCTCCGTGATCGACGACGCTGACGCGCTGCCGCCCGTCGTCTCGAGGTCGACGACGACGAACGTCACCTCCCGTAATGGCGTGCCGAGGTCGTCCAGGGTCCCCTGGACTCCCTTGACGCCGGCGCCGCCACTGCCGCTCACAGGGCCGACGGTAACCGCGCGCTCCGACAGCCTCGGGCAGGCGCGCGGCGGATCCGTGTCGGGCCGGCTCATGGAGTGGCAGGGGTTGTCGGTGGTCGGTCCTAGCGTTGTGATTCGTCAGGTCGACCGACTGAGATCACCCGAAGGAGGCGCCATGCGAGCCGACAACCCGATGGTCGTGGACTGCGACCGCTGCCCCGTCCGCGGGACGCGATGCGACGACTGCGTCGTGACCGCGCTGGCGTCGCTTCCGGTCGTCGTGCTGTCCGACGGCGAGCTGCCGCTCGACGCGGGGGAGCGGTGGGCGGTCGACCGGTTCGTGGCGGCGGGCCTGGTGCCGGCTGAGGCGGCCGGCACGCTGGTGGCCCGCCCCGAGCCGTTCACCGACACGTCGGTGCAGGAGCGGGCGGTCGGCTGACCCTCGAGCGAGGGAGGCGGCCACGGCCCACCGCCGCGACGTCTACGATCTGGGGGTGAGGTGGGCTAGGCGTGGGGGTGGGCCCGCCCGTGCACCTCTGCCTGCGGACCGCCGAACGGAGATCCGGGCGAGCAGCCAGCGGCGGCGCGGCCGAGTGGCCACCGTGGCGGGGGCCGCCGTCGCGGTGCTGTCCCTGGCCGCCGCCTGCTCGTTGGTCGGCAGCTCGGCCGCGGAGTCGGGTACCGGCACCGAACAAACCTCCCGGGCCGACGCGTCATCGACGGCGCCCCCTTCGCCAACGACCGAGCCGGCGGCCGAGGCTCGTCAGGCGGCGTCCGACCTCGTCACCCGGCGAATCGCCGCCGTCAGCGCCAAGGACAAGTCGGCCTGGCTGGCCACCGTGACGGATCCGGCGAGCGGCTTCGGCGCCGACCAAGCGGCGCTCTTCGACCGCATGACCTTGTTACCGGTCGGCAAGCTGGGCCTGCGCAATCTCGACGTCGAGCGGCCCCCCGGAACCGCGCCGGCGGGTGAATCGGAGTCGTGGGTGACGCGGGTGCGACAGACCTACGCCTTCACCGGCTATGACCCAGGACAGCGTGACTTCACCGTTTCCTACGTGCTGAAGCGCACGACCGAGGGTTGGCGCTTCACCGGCGTCGCCGACGGGCAGAACGATGCGCAGCCGTTCGACCTGACCGGACTGGCCGTCGCCAGCTCGCCGGACACGCTCGTCATCGGCGACGTGCCTCCGGCCACCCTGCGCGCATACCTGGCGCTGGGCGACGCGGCGCACGACCGGATCGCCGCGGTCTGGGGTCAGGCTCAGCCGAGCGTCGTCGTGGCGCCCAGCTCGCTCGACAAGCTCACGGCGCAGCTCGGGTCAGGTCGCGGCGGCGGCTTCGACCAGATCGCCGCCGTCACCGACGGACCTCTCGTCCGCGATACCTCGGCTCAGAGCGACCGCGTCTACCTCAACCCCGAGGCGTTCAAGGAGCTCAGCCCGACGGGTCGCTCGGTCGTCGTCACGCATGAGCTCACCCATGTGACGGTGCGCGCGACGACCTCACGAGCCGTGCCCATCTGGCTGTCGGAGGGCTTTGCCGACGACGTCGCCCTGGCGCCCACAGGGCTGCCGGTCCGGTCGGTCACCGGTGACCTGCTCGACCAGGTCCGCGCCGGCAAGGGTCCGACCTCGCTACCGGACGAAGTGGCCTTCGACCCGTCGAAGGGGCAGATCGCTCCCTCCTACAGTGGCGCGTGGCTGGCGGTGTCGCGGCTGAGGCAGAAGTACGGGCAGGCGAAGGTCGTCGCCTTCTACCGGGCGGTCGCCGGGCCCGGGGCGGGGGAGCCGAGCGTGCGGACTCCAGCCGACCAGCTGGCGCGCTCGGCGTTCGAAAGCGTCCTGGGGACGACCCAGGACGCTTTCGTCGCCGACTGGCTCGCGTACCTCAAGCGGCTCTCGCGCTGAGCCGCACCGAAGGGTATGCGGGTCAGCTACGGGTGGCTGCCGGGGCGTAGAGCGCCTCGACGTCGTCGTGGAAGTCCTTCATCACGAGGTTGCGCTTCAGCTTGAGCGACGGCGTGAGGTAGCCGTTCTCCTCGGTGAAGTCGCCCGGCAGCACGGCGAACTTGCGGATGGACTCCGCCTTGCTGACCGCGGTGTTCGCATCGTCGACGGCCTTTTGCAGCTCGGTGAGGACGACCTCGTTGCTGCGCGCCTGCTCGGCGGTCAACGCCGAAAGACCGTTGTTCTTCGCCCAGGTCGGGAGCATCTCGGCGTCGAGCGTGATGAGCGCGGCGATGAACGGCTTCTGGTCGCCGACGACGATGCACTGCGACACCAGCGGGTGGGCCCGCAGCCGGTCCTCGAGCACCGCGGGTGCGACGTTCTTGCCGCCGGCCGTCACGAGGATCTCCTTCTTGCGGCCGGTGATCTTGAGGTACCCGTCGTCGTCGAGCTCGCCGAGATCGCCGGTCTGGAACCACCCGTCGTGCAGGGCGTCGGAGGAGGCGGTCTCGTTGTTGTGGTAGCCGGTGAAGACGTTGACGCCTTTGACGAGGATCTCGCCGTCCTCGGCGATGCGGACGCCGACTCCGGGCAGCGGCGTGCCGACCGTGCCGATCTTGACCCGCTCGGGCACGTTGACGGTCGCCGGGGCCGTCGTCTCGGTCAGCCCGTACCCCTCGAGGACGATGACGCCGATGCCTCGGTAGAAGTGGCCCAGCCGGGTTCCGAGGGGCGCGCCACCGGAGACCGCGTACCGGACGTGCCCACCCATCGCCGCCCGCAGCTTGCTGTAGACGAGCCGGTCGAACACGGCGTGCTTGAGCTTCAACCCGAGCCCCGGGCCGCCGGCGTCGAGCGACTCGCTCCATTCCGTGGCGGTGGCCGCCGCGGCGGCGAAGATGCGGCCCTTGCCGTCGCCCTCGGCCTTCTGCTCGGACGAGTTGTAGATCTTCTCGAAGACGCGCGGCACCGCGAGGATGAACGTCGGCCGGAACGACGCGAAGTCGTCGAGCAGCGATCGGATGTCGCTCGAGTGGCCCATCCGGGCGGTCGCCTCGACGCACAGCACCTGGATGAACCGGGCGAAGACGTGGGCCAGCGGCAGGAACAGGAGCGTCGCCGCGCCGTCGGCCCTGACGATGGAGGCCAGGGACTCGCAAGCGTTCTCGGCGAGGTCCTTGAAGTTGCCGTGGGTGAGCTGGCAGCCCTTCGGCCGGCCGGTCGTACCGGACGTGTAGATGATCGTCGCCAGCGACGTGCGGTCGGTGCTGGCTCGGCGCGCCGCCAGGGTGTCGTCGCTGACGTCGGCGCCCGCTCGGTTCAGCTCGTCCAGGGCGCCGGACTCGATCTGCCAGACGTCGCGGAGTGCTGGGAGCCGGTCACGGACGGCGGCCACGGCGCCCGCGTGCGTCGCCGTCTCGACGACGACCGCGACGGCGCCGGAGTCCTCGAGGATCCAGCCCACCTGGTCGGGCGACGAGGTCTCGTAGATCGGTACGGTCACCGCACCGGCGGTCCAGATCGCGTAGTCGGCCAGCGTCCACTCGTAGCGCGTCCGCGACATCAGCCCTACGCGCTCGCCCACCTGGATCCCGGCGGCGACAAGGCCCTTGGCCAGCCGCGCCACCTCGTCGGCGAACGCCGCGGCGGTGACGTCCTGCCAACCGCCGGCCGCGCGGGTGGAGAACACCACCTTGTCCGGGACCGTTTGGGCGTTCACCACGACGGTCTGCGCGAGGTTCCCTTCAGTGGTTGGGGCGACGACGGCGGCGACGACCTTGTCGCGTACGTGCTGGGACACGGCAGGCTCCTCGAGCGTGGTCTCGAGCGGGGTAATGACGAGTCGGAGGATACCCGGGGGTACGCGTCGCCGGGCCGGTCCGCCGCATACCCCGGGCTGTAACCTTCGGCCCATGCCCGACCGCACGGAGAGCTCCATCGTCATCGACGCCGCCCCCGGCGCGGTCCTCGACGTCATCGCCGACTTCGGTGACTACCCGAAATGGGCGACGGAGGTGAAGTCCGCGACGGTGCTCTCGGAGGAGGGCGACGGGTGGCCGGACCGGGTCGAGTTCGTCGTCGACGCCGGGGCGATCAAGGACACCTACGTCCTCGACTACGAGTGGGACGTCGACGAGGAGGGCACGGGCGTCGTCTCCTGGGGGCTGGTGAAGGCGACCGTGCTCAAGGCGATGAACGGCTCGTACACCCTCGTCGCGAAGGGGTCGGGGACTGACGTGACCTACCGGCTCGCGGTCGACCTCACCATCCCCATGCTGGGCATGCTCAAGCGCAAGGCGGAGAAGGTCATCGTCGACACCGCGCTCCGGGAGCTGAAGAAGCGCGTCGAGGGCTGACGGCCTCGTGCGGATCGTCCTCTTCACCGGGAAGGGAGGCGTCGGCAAGACGACGAGCGCGGCCGCCTGCGCGGTGCGGGCCGCTCGGTCGGGCAGCCGGACGCTGGTCATGTCGACGGACGCCGCGCACTCCCTCGGGGAGGCCCTCGACGTCTCGCTGACCGCCGGTGAGCCGGTCGAAGTCGAGCCGCGGCTGCACGCTCTCCAGGTCAGCGCCCCGGGACGGGTCGGTACCGAGTGGCGGGTCGTGCAGGACTACCTGCTGGAGGTCCTCGACACCCTAGGCATCGACCCGGTCGTCGCCGAGGATCTGACGTCGCTGCCCGGCGCGGAGGAGATTGTGACGCTGCTGGAGCTGCGCACCCGGGCGGAGTCGGCGAGCTGGGACCTCGTCGTCGTGGATTGCGCGCCCACTGCGGAGACGTTGCGGCTGCTGGCACTGCCCGAGGCGCTGGCCTGGCACCTCGAGCGGCTGCTCCCGGCCCAGCGCGGGTTGATGCGGACACTGCGACCGGCCGCCGCGGCCGCCGCAGGGATGCCGCTGCCGTCGTCGGAGGTGGCCTCGGCCGTGTCTAGGTGGTACCGGCAGATGCGTGACGTCCACGTCCTGCTGACCGGGCCGTCGGCGTCCATGCGGTTGGTTGTCACGCCGGAGCGGCTGGTCATCGCCGAGGCCCGGCGTACCTGGACGTCGCTCGCGTTGTATGGGTTCGCGGTCGATGGTGTGGTCGTGAACCGTGTCATCCCTTCCGACGGCCCCGACCATGGCGATGGGTGGCGGCGTTCCTGGAACGCGGCTCAGCGAGCGGGGCTCGACGAGGTGGCCGAGTCCTTCGCCGGCTTGCCGGTCGTGCGGGCGCCTTACCTCGACGGAGAGCCGATCGGCCGGGACGCCCTCGACAACCTGGCTCAGCTGGTCGACGGTGACGTGGCGACCGAGGACGACCCGCTGGGGTTGCTGCGCCCCGTCCGAAACGGGCGGCAGGCCCGGCTTCGGGTACGCCGGTCCGAAGCGGGATACGTGCTGAGCCTGCCCCTGCCCCTGGTCGCCGCGGCGCAGGTGGACCTCAAGCGGCGAGCCGGCGAGCTGCTCATCGTGGTTGGGGAGCATCGTCGCGTGCTCAGCCTGCCCGCGGTCCTCCAACGGTGCGTCGTCCGCGGTGCGCGGGTCCACGACGGGACGCTGACGGTGAACTTCGAGCCCGATCCCGACCTGTGGCCGGTGCCGGGCGAACCGATCGACGCAGGCCACGGTATGCGTGGCGTCGCCCATGGCTGAGAACGTGCCGGAACGCGAGTCGCCCCAAGCACGACCGCCGGTCGGGTCGGTCGCCGAGGAGACCGCGCGTCTCCTGGACGCCTTGTTGGCCGGCACCGGCGCCCCCGGGCAGGACGAGGCGAGCGGAACCGCATACCGGACCGGCGCGACCGACCAGCCTCGGGTGGGGGCCGATGCCGAGCCCTGCCCGACCTGCGGTCATGTGCCGGGAACGGCGCCAGACCCGCCGGAGAGCGACGTATGCCGGCTCTGTCCGGTCTGCCAGCTCTTGCGGGTCATGCGCACGGTGCGGCCGGAGACGCTGGACCGGCTGGCCGACCTTGCCGCGGCCGTCACGGAGACGTTGCGAGACGTCGCGGCCAGCCGGTGGCGGGAGTCCGGCTCGCCACCGGAACGCCGCGAGCGGCCCGAGGTTGAGGACATCCAGGTCGAGGGCGAGGAGGGGCGATGACCGGGCGACTGGCCATCGGGATCGATATCGGCGGCACCAAGGTTGCCGGTGGCGCCGTGAACGACCAGGGCAAGGTCCTCGCCCGAGCCCGCCGGGACACGCCCCACCGGTCGATGTCGCCGGACGTCGTCGAGGACACCATCGTCGCGGTCGTCGACGAGCTGGTGGACACCGTGCGAGCGGACGCGCTCGGCGAGGTCGTGGCCGTGGGGATCGGCGCGGCCGGGTTCGTGGCGGCCGACCGCGCCACGGTGGTGTTCGCGCCGCACCTGTCCTGGCGGCACGAGCCGCTGCGCGACGCCCTGGCTCGCCGCGTCCACGTCCCGATCTCGGTCGACAACGACGCGAACGCCGCAGCCTGGGCCGAGTGGAAGTTCGGGGCGGCGCGCGGCGAGAGCCATCTCATGATCGTCAACCTGGGCACCGGCATCGGCGGCGGCATCGTCATCGACGGGCGGGTGCAGCGAGGGCGGTACGGCATCGCCGGGGAGTTCGGGCACATGCAGGTGGTGCCGAACGGGCTCCGGTGCGAGTGCGGCAACAAGGGCTGCTGGGAGCAGTATGCGAGTGGGAACGCCCTCGTCCGGGAGGCCCGGGACCTCATCGCGGCCCGGTCGCCGGTGGCGGAGGACCTGCTCGCGGCGGTCGGGGGCGATCCGTCGAAGCTGACCGGCCCGCTCATCACCGCGGCCGCCCAGAACGGCGACCCCACGGCCATCGAGCTGCTATCGGAGATCGGCGAGTGGCTGGGCGTGGGCATCGCCAACCTGGCGGCGGCCTTCGACCCGGGGACGTTCGTCGTGGGCGGTGGGGTGAGCGCGGCCGGGCCGCTCCTGCTGGATCCAGCGCGAGAGACGTTCCGACGTCAGCTGACCGGCCGCGGGTACCGCCCCGAGGCCCAGATCGTCGCGGCGGAGCTCGGCAACGAGGCCGGCCTCATCGGGGCGGCCGATCTAGCCCGCCTCGGCCAGTAGAGCCGACGAGTGCTCGCTTCACCAAGAAGCCCGCACGTGATGACCTTTCGGTGCCCGTTGTCCGAAAAGTCCGATCAATCCTCAGCACGTGCGCAGAAGTTGGCCGAGCTCGCGGCCAGCGGCCACGGGGCCCGCCGCGCGGCTAGAGGCGGATGCCGTCGTCGCCCTCGTCGCGCTCCAGAGGTTGGCGCAGCACCAGGAGCACGAATCCCGCGATCGAGACCAGCAGGGCGAAAAGCATCCACCAGCCGTTGCCGTCGCGGTTGAACAGCAGTAGATAGAGGAAGAGCAGCGGCCCTCCGACGAGCGCGACGACCATCAGCCAGAAGTGCTTGTCCTCCGAGGGAGGGAGTGGCGCAGGCGGGGGCGGCGTGTAGTGGTCCTCCTCGCGGACGTCGGCGTCCCAGGCCGCATCCGCATCGAGGTCCTCGTGGTCCTCGAGCGCCTCCACGCTCTCGTCGTCCCCGGCATCGTCGGGATCCGGTTCGTCGGCGAGCGGCGCCGCGGGACTGGCGTCGTCCACGGCATCGGGATCCCGTGTCGGGTCGTCTCTCCGGTCGTCGGGTGCGTCGGGGCGCGGGTCACCGGAAGGGTCGAGGCCGAGGGCGACGTCGTCCCAGTGCGCCATGATCGCGGCGAACTGCTCGTCGACGTCCTTCTCGGCCATGGGGAAAGAATCTCACCCCTCAGAGGCGCCAGTGCGGGCGGCCTTCGCGATCCGTTCGATGAATCGGACCGACTCATCGTGGATCAGCGGGGCGTCGTTGTCGAGCGTCGCCACGTGGTACGAGTTCTCCAGCCAGATCTCGGTGACGTCGGTGCTCGAGATGTGTTCGAGGAGGTACGCCGAGCTGGCCAGCGGGACAACGTTGTCGACGCGGGAGTGCAGGAGCAGCACCGGCTGGGTGATCTCGGCGAGGTCCCGGCTGACCTCGGCCCAGAGCAGCGTCTGGGAGTACATCGACTTGAGCGGGTTCCGGTCGTAGGCCAGCTCGTGCTCGCGTTCGCCGGTCATCTTGACGTCGTCGCGGATCCCCGGGAACGACGGGACGACGCGCTGGAGCAGCGGCAGCAGCCGAAGCCTCGGGTCGTTGTGCAGGTAGACCGGGTTGACGAGGACCAGCCCGGCCACCCGCGGTCCCTGTTCGAGCGCCAGCTTGGTGGCCAGCAGGCCACCCATCGACAGGCCGGCTGCGAAGACCTGAACACAGCGCGACCGCAGCTCGTCGAACCCGCGCTCGACCTCGGCGTACCAGTCTTGCCAGCGCGTCGTGTTCATCTCCTGCCAGCGGGTCCCGTGCCCGGGCAGTCGCGGCAGTCGGACGGTGTACCCGGCCGCAGCCAGGTGCTCGGCCCAGCGACGCATACTCTGCGGCGTGCTCGTGTACCCGTGGACGAGCAGCACCCCGATGTCGTTTCCGTCGTGGGCGAAGGGCTCGGCCCCCGGGAGGACGGGAAGTGCCATGCCGTGGACTCCTCGAAGGTATGCCGGTCGGCTGGCCCCACATGGTCGCACGACGACCCGGCTCGCTGATAGTGCCGTAAAGTTCGGTGGTCACGGAGGTTTTCCGTCCAACGGCCGGTAGGAAAGGACGAGATCTCGCGGTGTTCTACTGGGTGCTCAAGACCGTCGTCCTCGGGCCGCTGCTGAAGCTGCTGTTCCGCCCGTGGGTCGAGGGCGAGGATCACATCCCCGACGAAGGCGCCGCCATCTTCGCGAGCAACCACCTGTCCTTCTCCGACTCGATCTTCCTGCCGCTCATGGTGCCCCGAAGGATGACCTTCCTGGCCAAGTCCGACTACTTCACCGGACGCGGTCTGAAGGGCAAGGCCACCGCTGCCTTCTTCAAGGGCGTGGGCCAGCTCCCGATCGACCGCTCCGGAGGCAAGGCGGGTGAGGCGGCGCTGAACTCCGGCCTGCGCGTCCTGCGCCGGGGTGAGCTGCTCGGCATCTATCCCGAGGGCACCCGCTCACCGGACGGCCGGCTCTACCGCGGCCGCACCGGCGTGGCTCGGATGGCCCTTGAGGCCGGCGTCCCGGTCCTGCCGGTCGCGATGATCGGCACCGACAAGGCGCAGCCGACCGGCAAGAAGCTGCCCAGGATCATGCGGATCGGCATCCGGATCGGCCGACCGCTGAGCTTCGCCCGCTACGAGGGCATGGAGGACGACCGCTTCGTCCTGCGCTCGATCACCGACGAGATCATGTACGAGCTGATGCTCCTGTCCGGGCAGGAGTACGTCGACGAGTATGCGACGTCGATGAAGGACCGCTTGGTCCGGGCCGCCAAGGCGCGGGCTCGTGAGATCCAGGAGGCGGCGAGGCCCGGAAGCGCCGCCAAGGAGCTCGAGGACGCGCTCGACGCCGCCGAAGGGTTGGAGGAGCGGCGTGAGTCTCCGGTCGACGACGTTCCGATCGGCCGAGACGACGACGCGGCGGACGAGACGCTGCTGGGCGACGTTCCGACCCCCCGTCCGGCCGACGACGAGCGGGCCGCCAGCTGACCATGCCGCCGCGAGCAGGTCGAGCTGAGCCGGGCGCTGGCTCAGGAGGCCGAGGACGGCGAACGAGACCGGCTGGCCCGCACAACGCCGGGTCCGGCGCATCCGCCGCGCCGCAGCTGACCGAGCGCGAGACCGAGGTGCTCAAGCTCGTCGCGACCGGCATGAGCTACAAGGACATCTTGCACCGGACGGTCCAGAACCACGTCCAGAACAACCACGGCAAGCTGCAGATGCACAACCGCGTCGAGCTGGTCCGCTACGCCCTCTCCAAGGGCCTTCATCGCGACTGACGGCAGTAGCCGGTGATTAGGCTGATTAGCGTGCCGCGCCGACCCGTCCGTGTCGTCTCCGTGCACTC
>JBKPKI010000101.1:0-2625 GCA_046731055.1 Actinomycetota bacterium
GACCGAGGGACGGGACGCCACGGTGCGCCTTCTCGCCCGCGCGGCCGACGATGCCGGTGAGGGAGGCGGTGCCGCGCGGGTAGGCGTCGACGACGTCGCGGTCGAGCCGGACGACCAGCCGCGCCACTGCGGTGACCGCCCGGCCGACGGCGACGTAGACCGCGTCGAACCCGAAGCCGCGGTCGCTGAGGTCGGCGGCCGCCGGTCCGAGGCGGGCGGCGGGGTCATGCCCGGCGGGGCCCATGACCCGAACTCCGAGGAAGACCAAACCGATGACGACCAACGAGATCAAGGCCATCACCAGGCCGACGCGGACCCCAGTGCCGATGGGGACGAGCAGCAGCCCGCCTACAGCGGTGAGGACGGCGAGGACCGACACGGTTAGCGCCGCGGCCATCGTGACCGGCCGTGGCTCGTGCGCACCGGTGGCCGCCTCGTCGCCGGCGGGCGCCGCTTCCTCAGCGCTTTCCGCCTGCCCTTCTTCGGCCTCGAGCTCCGCGAGGCCGCCCGGCTGTTCGGTGGTCACTAGCAGCCACGCGCGGGTGCAGTAGGCCGCGGTGAGGCCGACCGTGACGACGAGCGCGATGAGGAGGAACCAGGCGAGCCCGGCGTCAGGGCCGTCGAGCGACTCCTCCGCGGCGAAGAGGACGCCCTCCTTGGAGAAGAACCCGACGAGCGGTGGCAGGCCGGCGAGGGACGCCAGGCCGATGGCGAGGGACCAGTAGAGCGCACCGCGTCCGCGGGCCCGCCCGCGCAGCGCGACGAACACGGTGCCGCCGGCCAGGACCGAGAGCCACCCGACCGCGAGGAAGAGCAGCGACTTGAACATCGCGTGCGAGAAGAGGTGGCCGAGAGCCAACCCGGGCGCCTCCTCCGGAGCCAGGACGAAGGCGAGGGCGCTGGCCATGACGGCGATCTGACTCAGCGTGGAATAGGCGAGCATCCGCTTGATATCGCTCTGAGCGAAGGCGAGCAGAGCGGCCCAGACCATGGTGAGACCGGCGAGGATCCCCAGGACGGTCCGCGCGACGTCGTCGACCGCGAACAGCGGGTGGAGGCGGGCGACGACATAGGTGCCGGCGGCGACCATCGTCGCGGCGTGGATGAGAGCCGACGCCGGCGTCGGGCCCTCCATGGCATCGGGAAGCCAGTCGTGGAACGGGATGAGACCCGACTTTCCGGCGATCCCGGCGAGGAACAGGACCAGGGCCGCCGTGAGCGTCGGGTTGCCGGTCACGAGGGCGGCCGTCGAGGGCCCAGACCCGCCGGTCCAGTGCGCGACGACGGTGCCAATCTGGGTGCTGCCCGCCCCGACGGCGAGGATAACGATGCCGAGGACGAAGCCGATGTCCGCGACGCGCGTGACCAGGAAGGCCTTGTATGCGGCGCGCCTCGCCGACTCACGGGCGCTGATATGGCCGATGAGCAGGTAGGAGCACCAGCCCATGACCTCCCAGCCGACGAGGGTCAGCACGAGGTCGCCGGACTGGACGACGAGCAGCATGGCCGCGAGGAACAGCGAGACCGTGGCGGCGAAGACGGGGTAGCGGGGGTCGTCACGCAGGTACCAGACGGAGAAGACCTGGACCGCGACACCGACGATCGCGACGGCCACGGCGATGACCGCGGACGTGCGGTCGGCGAGCATCGTCAACGGGATCTGCAGCTCCCCGACCGGCAGCGGGCCGAAGGTGGGGACGACCTCCGACCGGCCCGCCGTCTCGGCGAATTCCAGGACGGCGAGCAGCAACGCCAGCGCTGCCGCGCCGACCGCCACCAGTCCGGAGACGGCACGCATACGGCACAGCAGCAGACCGGCCAGGGCGGCCACCGCCGGAAGCGCGACGAGCAGCGAGACCGTCACCGCGGTCAGGACGCTCACCGGTTCGCCTCGTCGTCGACCGTCGAGTCCTCAGGGGAGGTCAGTAGCGGTGAGGCGGACAGGTCGACGTGGCCCTGCAGCGCGAACATCGCGAGCACCACCGCCAGGGCGACGCAGATCTCCGCCGCGGCGACCGTGATGATGAACAGGGTGAGCGTCTGGCCGGTCTGCAGAGGAGAGCCGTCCCGGGCACCGAGCGCCACCAGCATGACGTTGGCGGCATTCAGGATCAGCTCGACCCCGATGAGGACGAGGACCGCGTTGCGGCGGGCCAGGACACCGTAGGTGCCGGCCCCGGCCAGGACACTCGCGAGGAGCATCGGCAGCCACAGATGCATCACGATCCGCTGACCTCGCGGTTCGAGGGGGACACCCCGGCTGCTGCGGACGCCGGTTCGGCAGACGGCGTTTCGGTCGGGCGGGCAGTGGCCACCGTGGGTCCCGGTCGCCGGGGAGCCGGCCGGACCCGTCGTCGCCGCGGCCGGCGCACCAGCCCGGCGCCGGCGGTCTTCGCCAGCGCAAACGCCCCGATGAGGGCAGCCAGCAGGAGGACGGAGAGCAGCTCGAACGGCCAGACCCAGGTCCCGAAGACCGCCGTGGATACGGCCTTGGTGTCACCGTTCTTCGACTCCAGGGCCCCCTCCCCGACGAGCGGTACCAGGGTGACCGCCAGCAGGACGGTGACGGACACGGCCAGCAGCGCCGCAAGGAGCCGCTGCCACCAGGGAGTGGTGAGATCAGTG
>JBKPKI010000102.1:0-10696 GCA_046731055.1 Actinomycetota bacterium
GTCGCGGACGAACGCAAGAAGCATGCCGACCGGTTCGCCGGTCGACTCCTTGACCAGCTTCACTCCGGCGACGCCGCGGCCGATCGTGTAACCGGTCGTGCCGCCGCGGTACCAGCGGTTGTAGATCCACAGGGCCAGGATGTACAGGCCGCCGAGGTAGTAGAAGAAGTTCGGGCCGGTGCTGACGATCGTGTTGCCGACGGTCTGGACCCGCGGCGCGCCGATCGCGTACAGGATCCAGCCCGGGATGGCGAGAGCGATGAAGTCGATGACCCAGCCGAGCGCCCGTTGGGGCCACAGCGCAAGCGTCCCGACGGTGCTGCCCTGCTCGTAGGGGCCCGTGTAGGCCGGCGCGGCGCCGTAGCCCTGCTGTCCGTAGGCAGGCGGCGCAGGCGGGGCGCCGTATCCGCTGTCCGCGGGGGGCGGAGCGCCGTAGCCGCCCTCGGCCGGCGGCGGGGCGCCGTAACCCCCCGAAGCGGGAGGGGGTGGTGGGGGTGGGGCGTAGCCACCCTCGGCC
The DNA here is from genome assembly GCA_046731055.1 of Actinomycetota bacterium. Lineage (GTDB taxonomy): Bacteria > Actinomycetota > Actinomycetes > Actinomycetales > Dermatophilaceae > Lapillicoccus. The sequence goes on from JBKPKI010000102.1 coordinate 518, forward strand.
GGCGGGGCGGACGGGGGAGCCGCCGCGGGGGGCGGTGACTGCTCGGCCGGGCCGTACTGGGGTGGAGGCGGCGGCGGAGAGCCGTAGCCCTCGGCTGGACGCTCCTCGGGATCGCTGGTGGGGTCAGGTCGGTCGTCACCCGGAGGCGGCGTGCTGCCGTACGACATGCTCGGTCCTCTCTGAACCAGTTGAGCGCCCCCCGTGGACGCGACGGAGGGAACGATAGTGGCGCCGGAGCCGGACGTGGCGGAAGGGGCGCTTACTGCGTGCCCGAGTCGTCCTGGCTTCGTCCCGGCAGCTCGGCGCCGCGACCTCCGTCCCGATGCGCGGCCTCGTAGGTGCTCGCCTTGTCGCCGTACCCAGCCATGGCCAGCACCTTCCCGGCGATGATCCCCACGACGACGATGACGGCCCCGACGATGAACACCGCCACCCAGGCGAAGACCACGGCGAGCGCCATGACCACCGCGCCGACGAGGATGATCAGGACCCCGGTCCAGGCGGCGGTGCTGTGACCGTGGCTCTCGTGCTCCTCGTGGGCGGAGTCCCCGGGCTCGACTCCGGAGCTGGGCTGCGTCATGGTCGGCGGCTCCTTCCTTCCCTTGCGGCCTCGCGCCCGCGTGAGGCGAGTGCGGTCATTGTGTCAGGTCGGGCGTCGATCCTGCAGTGGCCGATGGCCGGCCGGGGACTCGCGGGACGTCGGAGGCTGCGGGGCATCCAGCTCGGTGGTGGTGTCTGGCGCCGGGTCGGCCGTGGGATCCCGTCCCTCGGTGAGCTCGTCCCACGCCGTCCGGCGGGTCCCCCGCCCGGTGCCGGCAGTGGTGGCGTCGCTCGTCGGGGTCGCCGTCGCACTGTCGTCCCCCGGCGCGTCGAACCGGTTGGAGAGCCCTGACCACCGCCGGGCGGCCACCGCGGCGAGCACCGCGGTGAGCACTAGCACGACTCCGGCCACCAGGGCGGTCCACGCCCACGGCGACACCTCCGCCGAGGTCGCGACGACGCCGGTCCGCCCCAGTCCCGCCGCGGCCACCCGGCCGAGGGCCTCCGCGGGCCGGGTCAGCGGCACTGCCGTCAGGGCTACCGCGCCGACGGCCGCCAGCACCAGGGCCACGGTTGACACCCGCCGAACCGCCGGACCGCCGGTGAGCGTCGTGCCGAGGGCGACGACGCAGACCAGCCCCAGCGCCACGACTCCGGGAGCCACCTGCGACCCGGTGGCCGACACCGCTCCGCCGCCCAGCAGCGGTTCGGCGGACCGCCCCGAGAGCCACGTGCGCGTCGCGGCGAGCAGGAGGACGACGGCCGGCACCGCGACGGCCGCGGAGACGACCCGCTTGCCCGTGAGCCGCGCCGTCACGACACCCAGACCGGGACATCGGCGGCCGGGACGCCCGCGGCGGGTGCCCGCATACCGCGAGCCGCCCGAACCGCACGGATGACCGCGGCCGCCTTGTGCTGCGTCTCCTCGTACTCCAGCTGCGGCACCGAGTCGGCCACGATCCCGGCGCCGGCCTGGACGTGGGCCACGCCGTCCTTGATGACCGCTGTCCGGATGGCGATCGCCGTGTCGAGGTCGCCGGCGAAGTCGAGGTAGCCGACGACGCCGCCGTACACGCCCCGCCGGAGGCCCTCGTAGTCGTCGATGAGGGCCATGGCCCGGGGTTTCGGGGCACCGCTGAGGGTTCCGGCCGGAAAAGTCGCGACGAGGGCGTCGTATGCGGTGCGGCCCGGCCGCAGGTCGCCGACCACGGTGGACTCCAGATGCATGATGTGGCTGTACCGGCGGGTGGTCATGAACTCGACGGTGTCCACGGTCCCGGCGTGGCACACCCGCTGGAGGTCGTTGCGGGACAGGTCGACGAGCATGAGGTGCTCCGCGCGTTCCTTGTCGTCGGCGAGCAGCTCCTCGGCCAGCCGGACGTCGTCCTCAGGGGTCTTGCCGCGCGGCCGAGAGCCGGCGATGGGGTGGGTGATGACGCGGCGGCCGGTGACCTTGACCAGCGCCTCCGGGCTGGACCCGACGATGTCGTACGCCGACCCGTCCGGGTGAGGCAGGCGGAAGAAGTACATGTACGGGCTGGGGTTGGTGGCCCGAAGCGCGCGGTAGACGTCGAGGGACGACGCGGGGCAGGGCAGCGAGAACCGTTGCGAGACGACGATCTGGAACGCCTCGCCCGAGCGGATGTCCTCCTTGGCCCGCTCTACCATGTCGTGGAACTGCTCCTGCGTATGCGAGCTCCGCACGTCCGCGGGGGTCGGCTCGATGACGGCAACGGTGCTGTCGGCGGGTTCAGCGAGCTGAGCGGTCATCCGGTCGAGGCGGTCGACGGCGTCGGCCCACGCCCATTCGACCCGCTCGTCGGTGGCGTCGTAGTTGACCGCGTTGGCGACGAGCAGCAGCGAGCCGTCGGTGTGGTCCAGGACGGCGAGGTCGGTAGCGAAGAGCATGCCGATCTCGGGCAGGTCGAGCTCGTCTCGCCCGGCGTCCGGCACCCGCTCCCAGCGGCGGACCGCGTCGTAGGTGATGGCCCCGACCATGCCGCCGGTGAGCGGGGGCAGGCCGTCGATCCGTGAGGTGGCCAACGTTCTGAGCGTGGCGTCGAGGGCCCGGGTGGGGTCGCCGCTGGTGGGCACGCCGACCGGTGGGTCACCGATCCAGTACGCGTCGCCGTCCTTCTCGGTCAGGGTCGCGTGGCTGCGGGCGCCGACGATCGAATACCGAGACCACACGCCACCGTGCTCGGCCGACTCGAGCAGGAACGTCCCGGGCTCGTCGCGGGCCAGCTTCCGGTAGAGGCTGAGCGGCGTCTCGGCGTCCGCGAGCAGGCGGCGGACGACGGGAATGATCCGCCGGTCTCGAGCGAGCTCGACGAAGAGGTCCAACCGCGGCCAGGTGTGGCCCCACGTGAGGTCGGCCGCCAGGTCGTCGGCCCGGCCGTTCTCAGACACCGGCGTCGCTCGCCACCGCATCCAACGGATGGGTGTCGAAGCAGGAACGGGCGCCGGTGTGGCAGGCCGGCCCGACCTGGTCGACCTTGACCAGGAGCGCGTCGCCGTCACAGTCGAGCGCGACCGCTTTGACGTTTTGAACGTGACCGGAGGTGTCGCCCTTGCGCCACAACTCCTGCCGGCTGCGCGACCAGAACGTCACCCGGCCGCTGCGCAGGGTCCGAGCCAGGGCTTCGTCGTTCATCCAGCCGACCATGAGCACTTGTCCCGTGTCGTGCTGCTGGATGACGGCGGCCACCAGGCCGGCCGCGTCCCGCTTGAGCAGGGCGGCAAGCCGAGGGTCGAGGTGCGCCGACGTGGCGTTCTGCGTCACGGGTTCATTGTCGCGCAGGCGGCACCAAGGTCTGCGCGCACCATACGGTCCACGCGCAAACCGTGTCCGGTGCGCGCGCAGACCACAGTGTCTGCGCAGACGTTGTGCGCGGGACGCGATCTCCGGGTCAGCGGAGGGTCGCGGGCTCCTGCTTCAGCTGGTCACGCAGGGCGCCCTCGTTCATGACCTCCCAGGCTTCCGCGATCCGGTCGTCCAGCACCCGATGGACGGTCATGCCGTCAACGGTGACGGGACGGCCGGTGGCCTCCTCGCCGAAGAGCGACCCGGTATGCGTGGCCCGCGCCACCCTGCGCACGGCCACCCGGTCGTCCTCGGCCACCATGTCGCGGACCTCCACGCGGACGTCCGGGAAGGCCCCCCGCAGACCCATGGCGCCAGACACGAAGAACTCGACGTCGTGCGACTCCGCGTCGCCGCTGTGGTGCACGTAGTCGTCGGCGACCACTTCCCGCAACGCGTCCCAGTCGGCGGCGTTGTAGGCCTGCCAGTACGCGGCGACGATCGGCTTTCCGTCGGAAGTCACGCGGTGATTGTGCCGTTCGCCGGCCCCGTGCGCAGTCCCGACACGGCAATCCCGGGCGTGGCCCGCACCGATCGACAGGCACCAACGCCCCAAAGCCGCCGAATCGGCGCCGAAAGGCCTCTCGTGCCTGTCGATCGGGTACGCCACGCGCCGCCACGCGCGGTCAGGCGGCGCCCTGCTGCTGTGCCACCCAGGAGGCGTGCAAGTGCGAGTAGACGCCGCCGGCGCCAACGAGCTCGGAATGCGGCCCGCGCTCGACGATCCGTCCGCCGTCGACGACGATCACCTCGTCGGCGGCCTGCGCCGTCGAGAGCCGGTGGGCGATGGCGATAGAGGTCCGACCCCGCGTGAGACTGTCGAGCGCGCGCTGGATCCGGACCTCGGTGCTCGGGTCCACCGCCGACGTCGCCTCGTCGAGGACGAGGAGGTCGGGGTCGGCGAGGTAGGCGCGGGCCAGGGCGACCAGCTGCCGTTCTCCCGCCGACAGCGACTCACCGCGCTGCCCGACATCGGTCGCCAGGCCCTGCGGGAGCGTTCCCAGCCAGGAGTCGAGCCCGAGCTCGGTGAGGGTGAGACGGACGTCGTCCTCGGTGGCCTCAGGAGCGCCGAACCGGATGTTCTCCAGCAGCGACGCGTCGAAGAGAAACCCCTCCTGCGGCACGAGCACCACCCGGTTGCGCAGTGACCCGAACCGCACCCGCCGCAGGTCGACGCCGTCGATGGTGACCTCGCCGCTGGTCGGGTCCATGAGCCGGGTCAGCAGCTTGGCCAGCGTCGACTTGCCCGAACCGGTCTCCCCGACGATCGCCACTCGGGAGCGGGGCGCGATCCGGAGCGAGACGTCGTGAAGTACCTGGTCGCCACCGGGGTAGGCGAAGGACACGTCCTCGAACCGGACGGTGATCGGCCCGCGGGGCAGCTCCACGCCGGCCTCGCCCGGGTCGGCCACGTCGGCCGTGGTGTCGATGATGCCGATGACCCGGCGCCATCCGGCGACGGCGTTCTGCATCTCGTTGAGGATCTCGGTCGCCTGCTGGACCGGAGTCGTGAACAGGTTGACGAGGAAGAGGAAGGCGAGCAGCTCGCCGAGGGTCAGCGAACCGTTCACCGCGAGGAGGGTGCCGACGACGATGACGACCGCGGTGGTCAGGCCCGACACCAGCTGGCCGGTGGTGAAGGCGAGAACGGCGCGCGTCTGCGCGCGCACCGCGGCCCGGCGGTGGTCCTCGACCGCGACGTCGATCCGCTCCGCGGTCCGGTCCTCGACGCCGTATGCGCGTATGGTCGCCGCCCCGACGACCGCCTCGGAGATGGCGGCGAGCATGTCGCCGACCCGCTCGCGCACCGTCGTGTAGGCCCGCCCGACGACGCCCTGGAACTGCCGGATGATGAAGATCAGCGGGATGTAGCAGCCCCAGACGACCGCCGCGAGCGGCGGGCTGTAGATCACCATGAGCAGCGTCGCGAGCAGCAGCTGCGCGACGTTGACCATGAGCATCAGTCCGCCGAACTGGACGAACTGCGAGATGGTGTCCACGTCCGACGTCACGCGCGAGACCAGCGAGCCGCGCCGCTCGGTGTTCTGGGTGAGCACCGACAGGTCATGGATGTGCCGGAACGCCTTGATCCGCAGCGTCGACAAGCCGTTCTCGGACGCGGTGAACAGCCGCACATTCACGAAGTAGGTGCACGTCGCGGTGACCGCGACTCCGACGATCGCGAGGAGCACATAGCGCAGCACGATCCGCACGTCGGGGCCGCCGGCCGCGAGAATGCCGTCGTCCGTAGTGCGCTGGATGACGAACGGGACGAGCACCTTGCCGACCGTCGACAGCACCGCGAGGGCGACCGTCACCCCGATGCCGCGGCGCAGCTCCGGTGACAGCTGGACCCCGCGCCTCAGCGTCCCCCACGTCGTGAGGTCCTGGCCCGACTCGATGCCGCTGTGGTCGACGAGCGGAGCCGAACGCATACTCATCGATCGGCTCCCACCGGCGCTCGCTCCTCCCCGTGCTCCGCCCGGGTGGCCCGGTCCGCTCGCCTTTCGTCGGCGGCTACCGCCGCGCGCTCGGCGGCTTCTCGCGCATACGCCGTGACCAGTCGCTGATAGCCCGCGCAGCGACGGAGCAGCTCGTCGTGGGTGCCGTGGTCGACGACGCGTCCCTCCTCGAGGTAGACGACCTCGTCGGCCACGGTGATCGTCGCCATCCGGTAGGCGACGACCAGGACCGTCGTGCCTCGGCTGACGTCGCGCAGGGCGGCGAGGATCTCCTGCTCGACGGCCGGGTCGACGGCCGACGTGGCGTCGTCGAGAACGAGGAGCTGCGGCCGCCGGATCACCGCCCGGGCCAGAGCGATGCGCTGCCGCTGGCCGCCGGAGAGGCTCGTTCCGCGCTCGCCGACCCGCGTGTCCAGGCCGGCCGGGAGCCGGCCGACGAACCCGTGGCCCTGCGCGACGCGGAGCGCCGCCCACACCTCCTGATCCGCGACGTCGGCGCCGAGGGTGACGTTCCCACGCACGGTGTCGTCGAAGAGGAAGGTCTGCTGCGCTACGAGGGACGCTGCCTCGGGAACGCCGCCAGGGCGGACGTCGCGCAGGTCGACGCCGTCGAGGCGAACGCGTCCGGAGTCAGGGTCGACGAGGCGCACGACGAGGTTGGTCAGCGTCGACTTCCCCGATCCCGTCGGGCCGACCAGGGCCGTCGTGCCGCCGGCGGGCACGTCGAGGGTGACGTGGCGCAACGCGGGGTTGCGTTCGGTGCCGCCGTGCTCCACATCGACCTCGTAGGCGTAGGAAGCGTCCTCGGTCCGCAGCGTGCCGGCGCCGCCGGCCGGGATCGCGGCCGAGCCGTAGGTCATCGAGCCCGTCGCGTCGAGGACCCCGTGCACGCGGTCCCAGCCGACGACCGACCGCGGCATCTCGGCGAGCACCCAGCCGAGGGCCCGCACGGGAAAGGCGAGGATCGAGAACAGGTAGGCGATCTGGACGACCTCGGCCGCGGTGAGGTGACCGGTGCCGATCCGCCAGACACCCACGGCGATGACCAGGAGCGTCCCCAGGGTGGGGATGGCCTCGATGGCCGGGTCGAAGACGCCACGGGTCCGGCCGACCGCGATGTTGGCGTCGCGCAGCCTGTGGGTGACGTCCGTGAATCGCTCCGTCTCATGGTCCTCGCGGCCGAGGGTCTTGACGACAAGGGCCGCCTCGAAGCTCTCGTGCGCCACCTCGGAGACCTCGGCCCGCATCTGCTGGACCCGCGTGACCTTCGGTGACATCGCCCTCTGGAAGAGCAGGTTCACGCCGAAGAGCATCGGAAAGACGGTCAGCCCGATCACGGCCAGGAACGGGTCCACGAGCACCATCTGGAGCGCGCCGAACCCGAGCATGACGAGGACGCCGAAGGCCATGGGAAGCGGGTAGAAGACGTTCCACATCGACTCGACGTCGGAGTTGGCGTTGGACAGCAGCTGGCCCGACGGGTGCCGGTGGTGCCAGGCGAGCGGAAGCCGGAGGTACTGCCGGGTGATGCGGCGTCGGTACGTCGCGCCGAGGTTGTACACCGCGACACCGGCGGCGATCCGGCGCAGAATGACGCCGGCGACGTTGGCCAGAACGACCGCGACGAGGAGAGAAGCCGCCCTCACGAGGTCGGCCGTCGCGATGGATCCCGCGGCGATCGCCGGGGCGACCGTGTCATGGACCACCCGGCCGATCACCCAGGCGGTGCCGGCCGTCATGATGCCGTAGATCGTCGACCCGGCCGCAGCGACGGCGATCCACCGCTTCTCCTCGCGGATACCCTGCCCGATGACTCGCAACCCCGCGCGCAGCGTCGCGGTGGACGCGACCGGGCCGAGGGTCGACAAAGCAGGCTCCCTGGGTTGAACAGCGTGGGACGGGCGTCCGCGCTCTCGACGCTGAGCGGGCCTACCCGCATACCGACGAGCATTGCGTCGGGGTATGCGTCGGGCGCTGGGCGGACAGCTACCCACCTTCTCATGCGGTCGTGACCGCCGTGGACCGAGCGTCCGGCTACATCCGCTCGAGGGTGGCAGTGCGGCGACTTGCCGTCTCCAGAAGACGGAGCGCGGCGAGTCCCACCGCTGCGTACAGGAGCCCGATCCCGGCCTCGCGGAGGACGACGCCGCCGACGGTGCCGAAGTCGGCTCCCGCCACGATGTCGCGGGCCGCAGTGATGGTGTGGCTGAGTGGCACCCACGCCGAGACGGCCGCCATCCAGTCAGGCAAGGCGCTGGTCGCCACGTTGGCCCCGCTGAAGACGAGCAGGAGACCGAAGACGAGATTGGACAGCACCGCGGTCTCTCGCACCCGAAGCCCGATCGCAGCGGCGACGAGCCCGAGGCCGGTGCACGAGGCCGCGCCGACGGCGATGGTCAGGACGAGCGGCCCCCAGGCCGCGAGAGGGATGGACACACCCAGGATCAAGCTGCCGACGATGAGGCACACCAGGGACACCAGCCAGCCGTTGACGATGACGGGGAGCGACCGGCCGACGAAGAGAGCTAGACGTGGCGCCGGCGTGGCGAGGACGATGCCCAGGGTCTGGGTCTGCCGCTCCCCGGCCACGGTGTTGGCCATGGCGAAGACGCAGGGCACGGCGCAGTACTGGACGGCGTTGCCCACGAGGTAGAACGCGTCCGATTCCACGCCTGCGCTGCGCCCGAGGTAGGCGAAGAGGAGCACCTGAAAGACGGGAGCGACGAACATCGTCGGGACGTAGATCCACGGGCTCAGCCAACCGAAGAGGGCCCGGAAGCTGATCAGCCCTCCGACGAAGAAGATGCGCAGTGTCGTCATCGCCCGCTCACGTGAGGGACAGGGTGGCGTGTCGGCGCGCCGACCGCAGGACGGCGCCGGACAGCAGAGCGGCCACTGACGCGTACGCGGTCGCCAGTGCGACGCACACCGCCAGGTCGAACCACGGCGACTCTCCCGCCGAGGCCTCCCGCATCGCGTCCATCCCCCAGGTCGGGGGCAGAGCCCACGACACCCACCGCACCCAGGTGGGGAACAGCACGAGCGGCACGAGAAAGCCGCAGAGCAACCAGCCCGGATACTCGAGCATGTTGCCGATGGCCCACGCCGTTCGGTAGCGGGCTACCGCCACCGACAGGAGAAAGCCGAACATCGCGATGGCGAGCACGGTCATCAGCAAGCTGACGGCGAAGAGCAGTGGGTTGCCCACAGGCACCTCGATCCCGAACAGCACCCGGCCCCAGACGAGTGTGGCGACGAGGCTATAGAGGCCGGTGGTCGCCATCGCCGTCGTGATGGGCACCAGGATGAGCGCGAACGGCGTGGGCGCGGCGACGAGCAGCTCGAGGACTCCTTGCCACCTGGCGAACTGCAAGGCACTGCTGGCGGTCGTCGCGATCGCCGACCAAGTGCCCATAACGGCGGAGCCGAGCCCGGCATACACCAACGCCGCGGGGTCGCCGTTCTGCCGGTAGACCAAGAACGCGGTCGTCGCGAAGAAGAGCGGATAGACGATCTCGAGGATGCCGGTGAAGGCCGACACGGTGAGCAGTTTCAGCTGGAGCCACCAGGTGACCAGGAGCATCCGCAGGGTCCGGCTCACCCGACGGACTCCGGCGACTCGGTCTGTCCCACCAGCTCGACGTACGCGTCCTCGAGGGTCGGCTGCCGGGTGACGACCCGTCCGACGCTCGTCCCGGCCAGGAGAGCCAGGACGCTCGGGGCGACCTCGACGCCCTGGTCGACCTGGACGAGCAGGAGCTGGGAGTGACTCTGCTCCTCGATCGAGACCGACCGCACGCCCGGGAGGCTCCGGACGGCCGTGACGACGCCAGGGGCCACGCCGTAGGCCTCGACCTCGAGCACGTGACCGGTCGACACGGCGTCCTTCAGCTGGCTCGGCGTCCCGTGCGCGACGATCGTGCCCGAACGGATCACGGCGATCCGGTCGCAGAGCTCGTCCGCCTCGAACATGTAGTGGGTCGTGAGCAGGACCGTCTTGCCGGCCGCCTTGAGGTCGCCGATGAGGGCCCGCAGCTCGCGGGCGCCGACCGGGTCGATGCCGATGGTCGGCTCGTCCAGGAAGAGCACGGCCGGGTCGTGCAGGAGGCCGCGGGCGATATGGAGACGCTGACGCATACCCCGCGAATAGCCCTCAACCCGTTCGCCCTCACGACCGCGCAGCCCGACGAGGTCGAGAAGCTCGTCGATGCGCCGGCGCTGCTGATGGGGCGCGACGCCGTACAGCTCGCTGAAGTAGCGCAGGTTGTCCCGGGCGGAGAGGCGGTCGTAGAGGCCGCGGTCACCGCCGAAGAC
>JBKPKI010000103.1:0-9831 GCA_046731055.1 Actinomycetota bacterium
GAGGACGACGAGGGTGCCGGTCTCGGCGACCGCGAAGTTGGCGCCGGACACCGCGACCCTCGCCCGGAGGAACTTCTCGCGCAGGTGCTGCCGCGCCGCGGCGGCCAGCTCGACCGGCGCGTCGGTGAGATCGTCCGGCGCGGGACGCCCGGCCGCCGCCATCCGGGAGCGGAAGATCTCGCGGATCTCGGCACGGTTCTTGTGGATCGCCGGGACAAGGATGTGCGACGGCAGATCGTCGCCGAGCTGGACGATGAGCTCGGCCAGGTCGGTTTCCCACGCTGAGATCCCTTGCGCCGCAAGCGCTTCGTTGAGTTCCACCTCCTGGGTGGCCATCGACTTGACCTTGACGACCTCATCAGCTCCGTGGTCGCGAGCGATCTGCGCGATGATCTCGCAGGCCTCGGCAGCATCGCGCGCCCAGTGCACGACCGCACCCCTTGCGGTGAGCGACTCCTCGAGCCGAATCAGATGGTCGTCGAGCCGGGACAGGGTGTCGTCCTTGATCCGGGCGGCCTTGGTTCGCAACGCTTCCCAGTCGTCCACCTCCCCGACGACCCGCGCACGCTTGTCGCGGATGGTGCGCGTCGCATGGGCCAGGTTTGCGCGGAGCTGGGTATCGGCGAGCGCGGCATGAGCCGCCTCGGGGAATGGCGGCATCCCGACGAACGTCGCGCCCATCAGGAGGACTCCGTCGAGGCGAGGACCTCGGCGAGGTGCATGACCCGCATACCCGCCAGTTCCCGGGACAGGATCCCGCCCAGGTGCATGAGGCACGAATTGTCGCCCGCGACAAGTACTTCCGCGCCGGTCTCACGCGCGTGACGCACCTTGTCGAACCCCATCGCCACCGAGGTCTCGGCGTTCTTCACCGCGAACGTCCCGCCGAACCCGCAGCACTCCTCGGCCGCCGGCAGCTCCACCAGCCGGATCCCGCGCACCGCTCGCAGCAGCCGCTCGGGCCGGTCCCCGACGGCCAGCATCCGCAACGAGTGGCAGGTGGGGTGGTACGTCACGCGATGCGGGAAGTAGGCTCCGACGTCCTCCACTCCGAGCACGTCCACCAGGAACTCGGTGAGCTCGTATGCGTGCGGTCCGGTCTCCGCGACCGCCTGCTGCAGCTCGGTGTCACCCGATCGCCGGGCCACGATCCCGTGCTGGTGCCGTACTGACCCGGCGCACGACCCGGATGGGACAACGACCGCGTCGTAGCCCTGAAAGGCGGAAACCCATTGCCGCACAACGGGAACCGCTTCTTCGAGGTACCCAGTGTTGATCATCGGCTGGCCACAGCACGTCTGCCCGGTCGGAAAGTCGACCTCCACCCCGAGGCGGCGCAGCAGGCGCACGACCGCCTTGCCGGTCTCGGGGAAGAGTGCGTCGTTGATGCAGGTCAGCATCAGCGCGACCTTCATGGGACGACCCTAGGGGACCATCCAGGACAGCACTGGAGTGGACTGCAGATAGACGAGCACACACATGAAGGCCAGGAAGCCCAGGGACCAGGCCAGCACCCTGCGGAAGATGTCACCCTCCCGGCCTGCCATGGCGACCGCCCCCGCGGCAATGGCGAGGTTCTGCGGGGAGATCATCTTCCCGAGCACGCCACCGGAGGAGTTGGACGCCGCCATGAGCAGCGGGTTCAGCCCGGCCTGTCTCGCGGCGGAGACCTGCAGCGCTCCGAAGAGGCTGTTCGACGACGTGTCCGAACCGGTGACGGCGACACCGAGCCACCCGAGGATCGGCGAGAGGATGGCGAACAGGCCGCCGGACGCGGCGAGCCAGGAGCCCAGGGTGGACGTTTGCCCAGAAGCGTTCATGACATAGGCGAGGGCAAGGACCGCCATGACCGTGACGATGGCGGCCGCCAGCTGCTTGTACGTCTGCCCGTAGGCCCGAAGTGCCTTCCCCCAGCTGATCCCGATCACCGGGATGGTGATGAGGCCGGCGATGAGGACCAGCGTCCCCGCCGCGCCGAGCCAGTTGAACCGGAACGTCGGAATCGTCGACGGCTTCCCGTCAGGGGACTGGAGGTTCAGGCCCGGCCAGCTGAACGAGGGGTTGGCCCACTTGGAGGCGAGCAGGTCCTTGATGCCGGGGAGCTGGGCGAGGACGAAGACGACGACCACGATCAGGTAGGGCGCGTACGCCTTGATGACGTCAGACCGCGTGTCGTGGGCGGCGGCGTCGCGAGCGGCGAGATCCTCCTGCGTGCCCACTCCCTCGCCGATCGGGTGATCGGAACCTCCCCCTTCCTGACGGCCGGCTCGGGCGGCGGCGGGAGTCGCCGCGGGAGCGCCGGTTGACGCAGCCGCCTGAGCCGCGCCACCGGTCCCCGCTCCGGCGGTCACCTCGGTGTCGAGCTCGACGTACCGGTTCGCCGGCTGCCAGACGCGCAGCAGGAGGACGACGGCCAGCGCGCTCACGAGCGACGCGACGATATCGGTGAGCTGTGTGGAGATGTAGTTGGAGGTCACGAATTGCGTGATGGCGAAGGCAACGCCGCAGGTGAGCGTGGCCGGCAACGTCTCTCGCACGCCCTTGCCGCGGTCGATGATGAAGACCAGCGCCATGGGGACGAACAACCCGAGGATGGGTGTCTGCCGGCCGACCATCTGTGACAACGCGTGCTCCGGGAGACCGCTCACGGCGGCCAGCGTGGTGATCGGTGTGGCCAGCGCACCAAAGGCGACCGGTGCCGTGTTGGCCACCAGCGACACTGCGGCTGCCTTGAACGGCCGGAAGCCCAACGCCATGAGCATCACTGTGGTGATCGCCACGGGAGTGCCGAAGCCGGCCAGCGCCTCGAGTAGGGCGCCGAAACAGAATGCGACGATGACGGCCTGAATGCGGGCGTCGTCGCTGACCCTGGTGAAGGAGCGACGCAGTACGTCGAAGTGCCCCGTCACCACCGTCATGTTGTAGATCCAGATCGCGTTGATCACGATCCACAGGATCGGGAAGAACCCGAAGGCGGCGCCCTCGGTGGCGGCGAGCACGGCCTGAGTAACGGGCATCGAGTAAGCGATGACCGCCACGAGGATCGCCACGGCGAGGGCGATCACCGAGGCGAGCCACGCCCTCATTCGAACGACACCGAGCAGCACGAAGAGGGCGAGCAGCGGCAGCATGGCGACCAGGGCCGTGATGAACAGCGAACCTGCGACCGCGTCGAGAACGGGCCGGTACATGGGCAACACCTCGTTGGGTTAGGGAAGCTCCCCTTGCAAGACGCCGAGGTCTGCTGGGGACAGACCCCGGATCGAGGCGTCCAGCACCTCGACGGTGTGGGCGAGCGCCATGACTCCCCCGGCGCGCTCGATGGAGGAGGCCACCTGCATGAGGCAGCCGGGGTTGGCGGTGACCAGCATGTGGGCGCCGGTCGCCATGACGTTCTTCGCCTTGCGGTCGCCCAGCTCACGGGCGGGCTCCGGGTTGAGGATGTTGTAGATCCCGGCCGACCCGCAGCAGAGCTCGGCCTCGTTGATCTCTTTCAGCTCAAGTCCTGGTATGCCGCGGAGCAGCTCGCGCGGCTGAGTCCGGACCCGCTGGGCATGGCCGAGGTGGCAGGCGTCGTGGTAGGCGATCGTGACGTCGAGCGGATGGCGCTCGGCGACGGGACCGACCTCGACGAGGAACTCCGCGACGTCGCGGACCTTCGCGCTCAAGGCCTCTGCGCGCTCGACCCACTCCGGCTCGTCGGAAAACAGATGCACGTAGTCCTTCATCGCCGAGCCGCACCCGGCGGAGTTGACCACCAGCATGTCGACGCCCGCCTGCTGGAACTCCTCGATGAGCGCGCGGCCGAACCGCTTCGCCTCGTCCTCCCGGCCGTTGTGCGAGGACAGGGCACCGCAGCAGCCCTGCGATCGCGGTGCGATGACGTCGAAGCCCTCGGCGGCAAGGACCCGGGCGGTCGCGGCGTTCACCCCGGGAAAGAACTCCCGCTGTACGCAGCCGAGGAGCATTCCGACGACGCCCCGGCGGGTGCCCCGTGCCGACGTGCGCTCGAGGACTCGCTCGGCCTTGCCGAGGTCGGGAGCCAGGCCTTCGATGGCGCCGAGCGTCGGCGAGACCCGGTCCAGCAGACCGGAGCGGCGTAGCACCGACGGCAGCCCGGTCTTCTGGTAGAGCCGCAGCGGGCCGCGAGCGGCCTTGAGCCGCTTGGGATACGGGAACAACGCGAAGATGCTCTCCCGCAGCGCACGGTCCGAGATCGACCGCGTGTGTCGCCGCTCGACCTGGGCCCGGGTGTCCTCGATGAGCCGGTCGTACTGAACGCCGGAGGGGCACGCGGTCACACAGGCCATGCAGCCGAGGCAGGCGTCGAAGTGGCCGACCATCGAGTCGCTGAGCGGCTCTCCGCCGAGGCCCTCGTTCATGAGGTAGATACGGCCGCGTGGCGAGTCCATCTCCTCGCCCCAGAGCACGTACGTTGGGCAGCTCGGCAGGCAGAAGCCGCAGTGCACGCAGTCCGACACCAGCTCGGGGGACGGCGGCTTGTGATCGTCGAAGGCGCCTGGGCCACGGGGTGCGACGTCCGCGTCGGTGGGGCCATCGTCGCCGCGTGCACCGGCGGGACTGGTGACGGCTTCAGTCATTTAGATCCCTCCGACGAAACGGCCGGGCGACAGCACCCGGTTCGGGTCGAACTGCTCCTTCACGCGGCGCATGAGGTCCAAGCCCCGCACTGGTCCCCAGACGTCGACGGCCTCCTTCACCTCGACTGGCGCATCGAGGATGACGACGGCGCCGCCGAACTGGTTCGCCGCTTCGCGAAGCCGCTCGACGAACGCCGGCGCCGCCGTGGCCGGCAGGGACACGTAGACGGTGCCGACGACGACACTTCCGCGGGTATGCGCGTCGACACCGGTCGCGGCCGCCGTCCGATCGACGATGTCCAGCAGTACGCCCAGCGACGCCGCCTGGTGGGTCACCTTGAGCAGGACATGGCCGTCGGCTGGCTCGGCGCCCCACCAGTCCGGGTGATCCGGCGAGGACTCGGCTCCCGGACCGAGCCGGTCCAGCGCCGCGGCCGTGCGGTCCTCGACCCCGTGGGTCAGCCCGTCCATCCGGACGGCCAGCGCCCCAGAGCCGCCGGTCCAGTCCAGCTCACAGCCCGAGGGAGCCAGCTGCGAATGCGACACCCGGAGCGCGGCGTCCTGCGCCTCCGTAGCGGATCTCACGGGCAGGCTGGCCCACTGACTGGACTCGGTCAGGGGATGCAGCCGGAAGGCGACCTCGACGAGGACGGCCAACGTGCCGTACGACCCGGTGAGCAGCTTGCCGAGGTCGTAGCCGGCGACGTTCTTGACGACCTTGCCGCCCGACTTGGCGAGGACGCCGTCGGCTCGGACCACGGTGGCGCCGATGACGAGGTCGCGCACCGGTCCCGCGAAGAGCCGTAGAGGACCAGTCGTCGCGGAAGCCACGAGACCGCCGACCGTGCCGCTGCGCGGTGGGTCGACGGCCAGCCGCTGTCCCGCCCGCGCCAGGTCCGCCTGGAGATCGTCGAGCCGGCGCCCGGCCTGGACGATCGCGACCAGATCCCCAGCGGTGTGCTCGACCAGCCGGTCCAGCCCGGCCAGGTCGAGGACGACGTCGCAACGCTCGGGGCGCGCCCCCCATGCCAGCTTGCTGCCGACCCCCCGGGGTACAACGGCGAGGCCGGCCTCGTGCGCGAGAGCCAGCACGGCGCATACCTGCTCCGTCGTCGTAGGTGAGACGACGAAACGGGGAACGACCCCGTCGACCGCGTCGGCGTCACTGGGGGATCGGCACCCTCCCTCTGCCGCCTCGCTGAGCCGTGACTCGACGTCTGTGGCGGTGGTGCTCATCAGAACTGCTCCGCGAGCCCGGCCTCGACCAGCGGGTGCGCGCCGCGCTTGGGACCGGGCACCTCGCCGCAGAGCCGCGGCGTCGGAAACACCTTGCCCGGGTTGGAGATTCCGCCCGGGTCGAACGCACAGCGAACCAGCTGCATGGTGTCGAGGTCGTTCGCGCCGAACATCTTCGGCATGTACCGAGCCTTGTCGGAGCCGACGCCGTGCTCGCCGGTGATCGAGCCGCCGTGCTCGATGCAGAGGTCGATGATGGCCCCGGAGACCTCCTCGGCCCGCTCACGTTCTCCGTCGACGGCGCCGTCGAAGAGGACGAGCGGGTGGAGGTTGCCGTCGCCGGCGTGGAAGACGTTGGCGACGCGGATGCCGGTCTCTTCCGCCAGCTCGCCGATGCGGCGCAAGACCTTTGGCAGGACAGTCCGCGGGATGACGCCGTCCTGGACGATGTAGTCGGGGCTGATCCGGCCGACGGCGGCGAATGCGGACTTGCGGCCCTTCCAGAACAGGGCGCGCTGGACGTCGTCCTCGGCGATGCGCATCTCGAATGCGCCGGCCTCGGTGCAGAAGCGGGTCACCTGCTCGAACTGGCGGTCGACCGTCGCTTGGGCGCCGTCGAGCTCGACGATGAGGACGGCGCCGGCGCCCTCTGGGTATCCGCATTGGACGGCCGCCTCGGCGGCCTCGATGGCCAGCGCGTCCATCATTTCGATCGCGGCCGGGATGACGCCGGCGCCGATGATCGCGGAGACGGCCTGACCGGCGGTGTCGGTATCCGGGAAGGCCGCGAGCACCGTCTGCACGGTCTCCGGCAGGCGGGTCAGCTTGACGGTGACCTTCGTCGCGATCCCCAGCGTGCCCTCGGAGCCGACAATCGCGCCGAGCAGGTCGTATCCGGGAAAGTCGACCGCCTTGCCGCCGATCTGCACCAGCTCGCCGAGCGGCGTGACGAACTCGACGCCCGTCACGTGTCCGGCGGTGAAGCCGTACTTGAGGCAGTGGGCGCCACCGGAGTTCTCAGCAAGGTTGCCGCCGATCGAACAGACCTGCTGGCTCGACGGGTCGGGAGCGAAGTAGTACCCGTCCGGCTGCGTGGCCTTCGTCAGCTGGAGATTGATGACGCCCGGTTCGACGACGGCGCGCTGGTTGTCGAGGTCGATCTCGAGGATGTCGCGCATCTTCGACATCACGATCAGGACGCCGTCGGCGTGCGGCAGGGCCCCTCCGGAGAGGCCGGTTCCCGAGCCCCGGGCGACGAAGGGTATGCCTCGGGCCGCGCAGGCCTGCACGACGGCGGCCACCTGTTCGGCGGTTTCCGGCAGGACCACCAAGGCCGGAATGACCCGGTAATGGGCGAGGCCGTCGCACTCATAAGTGCGCAGGCGCTGGCGGTCGGTGATGACGGCGTCCTCGGGAAGGACGGGAGCGAGCTCAGCGGCCAGACCAGCGACGTCCATAGTTGCCATCATGGTCCTGCCGGGCCTCAGATGGCAGGGTCGAGTGCCGTGGTCTCTACGAGGAAATGAGCCGGCCGCAGCCCGCCCGGGCGCTGTGGGTCAGGGCAGGCGCCGGTACATCACGCGCAGGCCGACCAGCCCGTGGGTGCGCGAGTCGAAGGCCTCGGGCACGATGCCAACGGTTTCGAATCCCAGGGTCTCCCAGAGCCGGACCGCCGCGACGTTCGTGTCGACCACGGCGTTGAACTGCATCGCGTGGTAGCCGGCTTCCGTCGCCCAGCGGATCGCATACTCACCGAGACCTCGTCCGACCCCCAGTCCGCGCGCCGCGGGCGACACCATGAAGCTCGCGGTGGCCACATGCGAGCCGCGACCGGGCCGGTTCGGGCCGATCGTCGCCGCACCGAGCACTTGATCACCGTCGACGGCGACGACGGTGGTCGCCCGAGGACCGAGGTTCCACAGCGCCTCTGCCCGCTCCGGGTTCAGGTCGGCGGGGTAGGCGTACGTCTCACCGTCCGCGACGATGTCGCGGAAGAACGGCCAGATCTGCGACCAGTCGTCGTGCGTCGCCACCCGGATGTCCACGGCCGCAGCCTGTCACAGCCGTGGTGCTGTCGAGGCATCGGCGGATGTTGCGCGACTGGCTGCTCCAGGGACCGGACGCTCGTCGCCATGGACTGGGTTCGAACGGTGTACGGTCTCGATCTCCGAGCTCCCGGCAACCACCAAGTCGGAGCCGTGACCGGATCGGGACGTCCATGAAGGTGCTGCGCCGCTGTCTCTCCGTGCCGCTGTCGAGGGACGCCGCGTGGGAGCTGTTCACCGCCACGGGCGAGCGCCGCTGGGCGCCGGGATGGGACCCTCGCTTCCCCGAGGGCGACGACGACCGGACGCCAGGCACCGTCTTCGTGACGGTGCACGGCACGCAGGAGACGACATGGGTGGTCGTCACCTCCCAGCCTGGCGAGCGAATAGCGTATGCCCGGGTGTCGTCCGAGGGAACCGCCGGCACCGTCGAGGTGATCTGCGACGCCGCCGGACCCGAAAAGACCGAGGTAACGGTCACCTACCGGCTCACTGCCCTCACATCCGCAGGGCAGCACCACCTGGCTCGGTTCTCGGACGACTTCGAGCGTGAGATCGACGGCTGGCAAGCCGCCATCGTGGCTGCCCTCTCCTGAGGCGCGGCAGGTCGGTTGACGGCCCCGGCGTCACACCCGCCCGGAACCCGCATCCCCCTCAGTCCAGGCAGAACTCGTTGCCCTCGGGGTCCTGCATGACGATGCAGACGTCGTCAATGCCGTCGGCGTCCATCCGCCGCACCCGTCGTGCGCCGAGCGACACCAGGCGGGTGCACTCCGCCTCGAGCGCGTCCGCCCGGCCCTCCGGCGGCACAGAAGCGGCAGCACGCAGGTCGAGGTGCACGCGGTTCTTCGCAGTCTTGGGCTCCGGCACCTTCTGGAAGAACAGCCGCGGCCCGACGCCATCGGGGTCGACCAGCGCCGCGCGGTCGTTCCGATGATCGGCCGGGACGCCCCAAGCGTCGAGCGCGGCGTCCCACGAGTCGAAGCCGGACGGTGGTGGCGGCTGGACGTAGTGCACCGCCTCGGCCCAGAAGGCCGCGTGCGCACTCGGGTCGGCGCTGTCGAAGGTCACCTGAAACGTGGTTGCCATGCACCAACCCTGGCGCAAGCCACCGACAAATACCGCGGTAGCGGCGGGCTGGCTGGCGAGAGCCCGGGACCTATTGAGAAGCCACCCGCAGTCGGTGTGGCTGAGCGTCGTCGACGGCATCGACGGCGCCTTGGCCGGCGTCTACGAGCGAGACTTCCCGCGCGCAGCCGCTTTGCTGCACAGCGCGGCCGACTCGGCGCGGACCGTCGGTATGTTCGACGCAGCGCTGCTGTCCGAAGCGCAGCTCGGGCTCGTTCTGGTCCTGTCCGGTGCGGTCAGCGACGGGCTCCGTCTTCTTGACGGGGCGACCACGGCCGCGGTGAGCGGGGAGATCGGCGACCCGTCGAGCGCGGTCGCCGTGTGTTGTCTGCTGACGGCAGCCTGCCTGTCGATCCGGGACCTGGCCCGGGCTGCCGAGTGGTCGCAGTATGCGTGGGACCTGGCGGCCGACCGCGGTGGAGGGACGTTGTTCGACTATCCCCGGACCGATCGGGCGGCGCTGCGGATTCTGCAGGGTGATTGGCCAGGAGCGGAGCAGGATCTGCGCGACGTCATCGAGGGCACCCAGGGCTGGTCCAGGCCGGCGGCCCTGGCCCGTCTGCATCTGGCGGATCTATCCCGACGCGCGGACGGTTCGAGCAGGCATCGGCATTGCTGGCCGAGGTCAGCGTGTCATCGGGCCGCGGTGCCCTCGGTCCCCTGATCCTGCTCACCCAGAGCCACCTGGCCCTCGACCGTGAGGATTTCGGCGCGGCCCAGACCACGGCGCAGTCCTGCCTCCTTGTGTGCGGGATCGTTGGCGAGGTTCACCGACTCGTTCGGGTCGGTCCAGCGGTCGTACAGGACCACGTCGTTGTCGC
>JBKPKI010000104.1:0-2427 GCA_046731055.1 Actinomycetota bacterium
AGCAGGCGACCGCGCCCGTCAGCTGACCGTCACGGTCTCCGAGATCCTCTGCGTCCTCGGCACGCTGTTCGGCGTCGGGCTCCTCGGCGGCACCCGGGTCGAGGAGAGTGCCGGAGGGGCGTTGGCGGCCGAGGCCACTCGAATCGCGCCCGCTACGCCAGCGTTCTCGATCTGGAGCGTCATCTATGTGGGCCTCGCCGCCTACACCGTGTGGCAGTGGCTGCCGTCCTCGGTCACCGAACGCACGCGCTCGACGGGCTGGCTGGCCGCCGTGTCGATGCTCCTGAACGCCGCCTGGCTCCTCGTCACGCAGCAGGGCTGGATCTGGGTGAGCGTCGTCGTCATCGTTGCCCTGGCCGTGGTCCTCGGCGAGCTGCTGCGCCGCCTCACCCAGCACCCGGCGACCGGGCTGCCGGAGCGGGTCATCGTCGACGGGACCTTCGGGCTCTACCTGGGATGGGTGGCCGTCGCCACCTGCGCGAACGTCACCGCCGCGCTGGTCGCCTCGGGCGTCCGGCCGGCCGACGCGGTCAGCGACACCCTGGCCGTCCTGGTGCTCCTGGTCGCGGCCGGGCTGGGCATCGTCTTCGCCCGGAGGCTGCACGGCCGCTGGGCGGTGGCCGCCGCGATGGCGTGGGGCCTCGGCTGGATCGCGGTCGGGCGCAGCAGCGGCAGCCCGCAAACCCTCATCGTCGCGCTGGCCGCCGCAGTCGCCGCCATCATCGTGCTGGCCGTCGTGCCGTGGGCCCGACAGACGCCGGGGTCGGCTCGGCTCTAGACGCGCACTGGCACAAGCCGCGACTCGAGCCAGTCGATGAGGTCGACAATGACCTCGAACCGGTTCGTCTCGTTGAACACCTCGTGCCGGGCGCCGGGCCACACCCGGACGGTGATGTCGGTGAGGCCGGCCGCCCGGTACCGGTCCACCAGGGCGTCGACGAAGACGAGTCCGCCGCCCACCGGGTCCATCTCGCCGACGGTGACGTAGAGGGGCAGGTCCTTGCGGATGCCGGCGAGGCGCTCCGGGTCGGCGACCGCCCGTGCTCCCGCAAACAACCCCTTGGTGCCGAGCGAGTCGAGACCGAAGCCGCACCAGCGGTGTTCGATGTAGGCGTCGACCTCCGCCTCGTCCCGGCTGAGCCAGTCGAAATCAGTCCGTTGCGGCTGGAACGCGGCGTTGTACCCCGACAGGTCCATCGGCGCATCGAGGTCCATTCTCGGTTCCATCAGGTCGAGTGCCGCCGTCCCCGACAACGCAACGGCGTCGATGTCGTCGCTGCCGTCGAGGAGCAGCTGCTGGGCGGCGAAGGAACCGAGGCTGTGGGCCACGAGACCCAGCGGCAGCCCGGGATGTGCCTCCTTAGCCCGGGCGCCCATGCGGCCGATGTCGGCGACGAGCTCGGTCCACCCGGTCTCGCCGAGGACGCCGTAATCGGCTTCGCTGGCAGCGGAGTTCGCATGGCCGCGGTGGTCGTGCGCATAGACGACGAACCCGGCCGCGGTCAGCGCGTCGGCCACTCGCGCGTACCGGGTCGCGTACTCCCCGACCCCGTGGGTGATCTGCACGATCGCCCGCGGATCGCCTTCTGGGTCCCATCGGTATGCGGCGATGGTCACCCCCTCGGTGCTGGGAAAGTCGACACGGGTCGGTTCGCTGGTCATGCCAGCGAACTTAGACCGGTATGCGCCGACGCCGCCGCCGCCGGGCTTCCCGCTTCCAGGCTGATGTTGTTGTCACTCTGACCGGGTTTCACCGGCCCGAACTGGTAAGAACATCAGCCCGGAAGGGAGCCCCGCCTCAGAGGTGGGCCTGGTCGATCGCCGACTGGAGTGACTGGATGTACCCGTCGCTCGTCACCGTGGCGCCGGAGACCGCGTCGATGTCCGCGCTCTGCGCCTGCGTCGCCTCCTGGGCCAGAACGGGCAGTGCAGAGGCGTTGATCTGCCGGTCGCGGGCGTTGGCCTGCGGGTACTCCACCGCCTCGGCCGCGGTGATCTTCCCGTCGGACACGGTGATCTCGACCTGGACCGCCCCCCAACGGGTCATGACGGAGTCGCCGGTGTAGGTGCCGGAGGCCGCCGAGTTGGCGGACCCGTTCGAGGACCCGCTCGACTGCCCGCTCGAGGCGCCGCTCGAGGACCCGCTCGCCGATGTGGAGCCGCCCGACGACCCCGGACCGACGACCGCGGTCGATGCTTCGTTGCGGCTCGTGTGGTAGCTGAACAGCAGGACCAACCCACTGATCGTGCTCATGACCGCGACGACGATTCGACGCATACTCGTTACCTCCGAGTCCCTTACCAGCTGAACCGCTCGAGATGGATGGCGTCTCGGGTTACCCCGGCGGCGAGAACGGCGCGCTCCGCGGCGTCCATCCAGCCGTCGGCACCACAGAGGTAGACGTCGTGGTCGGCGACGTCGGGGAC
>JBKPKI010000105.1:0-2661 GCA_046731055.1 Actinomycetota bacterium
GGGTCAAGGCGGTCCGCACCTCGGCGGCCGCGCGGTTGCGGTTGTCGGTCAGGCACTCGATGAGGACCGCGACCCCGCCCGGCGCGTAGCCCTCGTAGGTGATCGTCTGCCAGTCCGCTCCCCCGCCCTCGGCGCCCGAGCCACGCTTGATGGCGCGGTCGATGTTGTCGTTCGGGACGGAGGTCTTCTTCGCCTTTTGGACGGCGTCGTAGAGCGTCGGGTTGCCGTTGATGTCACCGCCACCGGTGCGCGCCGCGACCTCGATGTTCTTGATGAGCTTCGCGAACAGCTTGCCGCGCCTGGCGTCCTTGGCCGCCTTCTGGTGCTTGGTGGTCGCCCACTTGGAGTGGCCGCTCATGAACCGTCCTTGATGATGTCGACGAAGAGCTCGTGGACCCGCGTGTCCCCCGTGACCTCGGGGTGGAAGGACGTCGCGAGGAGGGGTCCCTGACGAACGGCGACGATTCTACCGGCGGCGCGGGCCAGCACCTCGACGCCGTCCCCCGCCTCCTCGACCCACGGCGCCCGGATGAAGACGGCACGGAGCGGGCCGTCGTCGAGGCCCGCGAAGTCCAGGTCCTCCTCGAAGGAGTCGACCTGCCGTCCGAAGGCGTTGCGCCGGACCGTGACATCCAACCCGCCGAGGGTCTGCTGCCCGGGACGGGGCTCCGCGATCCGGTCGGCCAGCATGATCATCCCCGCGCACGACCCGTAGACCGGAAGCCCCTCGGCGATAAGCGCGCGGAGGGGATCGTAGAGGTCGAAGGCCCGCACCAGCTTGTCCATCGTCGTCGACTCGCCGCCGGGAATGACCAGTCCGTCGAGGTTCGCGAGCTCCGTCGGGCGACGGATTCCGTATGCGTGTGCGCCCAGCTCCGTCAGCACCCGGACGTGCTCGCGGACGTCGCCCTGGACGGCGAGGACGCCGATAGTCAGCGCGTCGCTCACGAGCGGTCACGGTACGCGTGAGCGCGTTCTCACCATCCGGCAGGTGTCGCCGCGCTCGGGTACGGTCACGACGTGGACCTGCCGGTCGAGCTCACCGAACGGGCGGCGGCGCTCGACGCCCAGCACGCCGACGCATACCGGCGTGAAGCCTTTGCCCTCCCCGAGGGTCTCGTCTACCTCGACGGGAACTCGCTCGGGGCGCTCCCGCGGACCGTTCCGAATACCCTCACCGAGGTCGCCGAGCGCCAGTGGGGCGAACGGCTGATCCGCTCGTGGAACGAGTCCGACTGGTGGGGCGCCCCGGAACGGGTCGGCGACCGGATCGGCCGGCTGGTCGGGGCGGCGCCCGGTCAGCTCGTCGTCACCGACTCGACGTCGGTCAACCTGTTCAAGATCTTCGTCGCGGCTGCCCGGATGCGGCCGGACCGACGGGTCGTCCTCATCGATCCGGACTCCTTTCCGACGGACCTCTACGTTCTCGACGGCGCCGCCCGGCTCGCCGGTCTTACGGTCGAGCGCGTCCCGCCGCCGCAGGTGGCGGCGCGGCTGGCCCAGGTCGGCGCCGACGTCGCGCTGGTGTCGTACTCGTCGGTCGACTACCGGACCGGGGAGCTGTGGGACTTGCCGAGCATCACCCAGGCGGCGCACGAGCTCGGCGCGCTCGCGGCGTGGGACCTCTGTCACTCGGCCGGCGTGGTCGACCTCCGGCTCGACGACGACGGCGCCGATCTGGCGGTGGGCTGTGGGTACAAGTACCTCAACGGTGGCCCGGGTGCCCCGTCCTACCTCTACGTGCGGGAGAAGCACCAGTCGGCGTTCGACAGCCCGATCGCGGGGTGGCACGGTCACGCCCGGCCGTTCGCCATGGAAGGGGCCTTCGACCCGGCCGACGGGATCACCCGAGCCCGGGTCGGGACCGGCCCGCTGCTCAGCATCCTCGCGCTGGAAGCCGCGCTCTCCGCCTACGACGGCCTCCAGGTCGCCGACGTTCGGGCCCGGTCACTCTCGCTGACCGGCTTCTTTGTCGACTGCCTGGACCGGCTCGGCCACGGCGACGCCGTGGTCACGCCGCGCGACGACCACCGGCGTGGCTCGCAGGTCGCGGTGCGCCATCCCGAGGCGTATGCGGTCGTCCAGGCGCTGATGGGTCGGGGCGTCGTCGGCGACTTCCGCGAGCCCGACCTCGTGCGGCTGGGGTTCGCGCCGCTGTACGTCTCCCACGTCGACGCCGCCCGCGCTGCGGTGGCCTTCGCCGGGGTGGTCGAGAGCGAGGAGTATGCGCGCGACGCCTTCCGCGCGCGGGCGACGGTGACATGACGGTCGCCCTCGACGACGACACGATCCGCCGGCTACGGCTGGCGAACCAGCAGCTCGTCGCCCCGGCACTGGCCGACCCCGCCGCCGTCGTTTCGCACCTCGTGGCGATGCAGGCGCAGGAGTACGCCATGGCCAAGTGGGCGATCGGCCTGCGGCTGGCCGACGGCGGTTCCGAGGAGGCGGTCGAGTCGGCGTGCAACGAGGGACGCATCCTGCGCCTCCACGCCCTCCGCCCGACGTGGCACTTCGTCGCCGCGGAGGACATCCGGATGGTGCTGCAAGTGACCGCGAAGCGGGTGCACCAGGCCAACGCGTTCTTGTACCGCAGCCTGGACCTCGACGCGGCTCGGCTGGAGGGCTTCGTCGACGTGGTGCGGGGACTGCTCGCTGGAGGAA